>CAYXKL010000008.1:0-42544 GCA_964464825.1 uncultured Melioribacter sp.
AATGAAAAGTGTAAATGCTGCTTTTTCATCTTCACAGCGGTTAGGAAATATTGTTGAACTCCAAATAGCACCGAGAAAACTTTTCTTTTCTTTCGATGGGATTAAGAATCCGAATCCATCTAAATTTCTTTCAATATCTTTTTTATTATATCCAAGATATAATACCATAACCGGTGGATAATAAATAGCATCGGAATGATTCTGAAAATTCTGATCTAATTTAGAAAATATTTTTGATGCTGAATGAACCGGTACTGTAGATAAAATATAATCTGCAGCAATTTCCTTTAACACACCATTTTGTTCATAACTAATAACCCAGCTCTCTTGTTTATGTATTGAATTAATCACTCTGCGTTCTGCACTCATTACTCTGCATTCATAGAAAATATTCTCTTTCATTTTATCGGCAATAGTTTTAGGAAAAGTTTGCATTCCATTTAAAAATGAAAACATTTTTGCACTTTGCTTCGATTGCTCTGCACGTTTTCTTCTTTCACGTGTGCCTTTAATCATTCCTTTTACCAATCCACCGTAGACTTCCTCGAGGCGGTATAGTTTTGGAAAGGCTGATTTTACACTTAATCTATTAGGATCTCCGGCAAATACGCCGCTTACGAATGGATCGATAGCATAATCAAGGAATTCTTGTCCTAATCTTCTTTTTACAAATTTAGCCATACTTTGATAATAACCATCTTCAGATTTTCCAATGAATGGTTCTGCCATAACACGGAACTTTGCTTTGGTAGAAAATAATTTTGTTTTAATAAATGCCGGTGGAGAAGTAGGTAGCGTATGTAACTCATTATCGCGTAAAATATATCTTTTGTTAGATGATTCATTGGCATAAATCATTTCATCTGATAGTCCAACATCATCAACAAGCTGACGTATGAGGGGTGTTGTTTCTAATCCGGAGTTGGGACCGAAATCAATTAAGAAACCGTTTTCGCGGATAGTTTCCATCGCACCACCGGCTTCTTTTTTTGATTCGAGTATTGTTACATTAAACCCGTCTTTCTTTAGCGAGTGTGCTGTTGCAAGTCCGGAAATTCCAGCACCGATAACTACAATTTTTTTATTCATAATTTTTCTTTTACTAAATCAGCAAGTGCTTCAATAAATATTTCAGAATTATTTAATCCTTTCATTACAATATAATTTTCAATTCCGCATTTTTCTGCAACGTGTCTATATTCAATATCGAGTTCAAATAAAGTTTCAACGTGATCAGAAACAAAACTAATCGGGATAATTAGTAAATGCTTCTTTCCTTGTTTCGAAAGTTCTTCAATTATTGTATCTGTAGCCGGTTCCAGCCATTTCATCGGACCTACTTTACTTTGATAACATAAATGATGAGTATGTGAATATTCTCTCATTTTCATAACAGAATCAATCGTTGCTTTAATATGACTGCTGTAGGGGTCACCTTTTTTTACAAGACTTAGTGGAGTTCCATGGGCACTGAAAACAAGCTGTACATCACTTCTAATATTTTCATTAAACCAATTTAATGTTTCATCAATTCTTTGATTAATAGATTTCAAATATTTGTTGTTTGTATAATAATCATTAATGAAAATTAATTTAGATTTATCACCTTTGTAATAGTGGTTCCATTCATTGAAAGATGATCCGGTAGTTGTAATAGAATAATGAGGATAAAGGGGAAGCAAAATGATCTTCTCATAATTCTTTGATTCGATATTTTCAACAGTTACATTCGTAAGCGGATGCCAATAACGCATTGCAATGTGAACATCAATTGATGAATCAATCTCTCTCAACTTTTTTTCAAGTAATGATCTTTGAATTTCAGTCCATTCATTAATGGGAGATTTCCCGCCAATTAGTTTGTATTCTTCTGCAACTTTTGGTGCTCTCCGGCTCGATATTAATTTTGCAAATAGTTTTTGTCCAAAAGGGAGTTTGAAAATATCTGGATCGCAAAAAAGGTTATAGAGAAATGGCTCTATCGCATCAAGGGAATCTGGTCCGCCAAGATTAAATAATACAACAGCTTTTTTCTGCACAAAATAGTCCTTTCAGAATAAATTATAAAATGCAAATCAAATTTAAGGAATTTAGAACTGGTTTTTTGAGAGAAAAAATAGTCACTCGATGCAAATATGTAAAAAATATGATTGAGTAATTAATAGATATTAGTTAAAATGAGGCAGAGAAAAGTAGGAATGACAAAAATGAAATCAACTAAACCAACCGTACTTAGTATTTCTAGTTATGAAAAAGGATTTGATTTTATTAAACAAGCAAAAGAAGAAGGTGGAAGAGTTCTTTTACTAACTTCACAAAGTCTTCAGCATTCACCTTGGCCTAAAGAATATATTGACGAAATATTTTTTATGCCGGATGTTAATAAAGAATGGAATATTGATCACATGATTAATGCAGTAAGTTTTTTGGCAAGAAGAGAGAATATTGAAAGAATAGTTGCATTAGATGATTTTGATGTTGAAAAAGCGGCACGCCTCCGTGAGCACTTGCGTGTACCTGGCATGGGAGATACTACCGCAAGATATTTCCGTGATAAACTTGCTATGCGTATTAGAGCCGAGGAAGTTGGAATTAATGTTCCTCCTTTTGTTCATATATTAAATTATGATAAAATAAAAACATACTTAAAAGAAATTGAACCGCCCTATGTTCTTAAACCAAGAATGCAAGCCGGTGCTATTGGTATTAAAAAAATTAACAACGATGAGGAGCTTTGGCAGAACTTAAATGTTCTAGGTGATAAACAATCCTTCTTCTTATTGGAAAAATTTATTCCCGGAAATATTTATCATGTTGATAGTATAATTGTAAATAAAGATATTCAATTTGCAGTTGCAAGTCAGTACGGCTTACCTCCAATGGAAGTTGCTCATCAGGGAAGAGTATTTTCAAGTAGAACAATTAAACGTGGTTCAAATGACGAAAAGACTCTTATCGATATGAATGAAATGCTCTTAAAATCTTTAGGATTAGTAAAAGGTGTATCCCATACTGAATTTATTAAAGATGATAAAGGTAAATTTTATTTTCTTGAAACTTCTGCAAGGGTAGGCGGTGCTAATTTAGCAGATTTAGTTTTTTATGCTACCGGCATAAATCTTTGGAGGGAATGGGCTAAACTGGAGTTAAATGATAATTACAAATTACCCGATGCTGTTAATAATTATGCTGGGATATTGCAATCTCTTGCAAAACAAGAATGGCCGGATTTAAATTCATTTAATGAACCGGAAGTAGTTTGGCGTTTGCACAAAAAATATCACGCCGGATTAATAGTTGCTGCCCAAAGTTATGAAAAAGTGGAAGAATTAATGATTAAGTATACAAAGAGATTTTATAATGAATTTTTTACTTCGGCTCCGGTACCTGAAAGACCTATGGACTAATTAATTATCAATTTATTTATAAAATTTATATTATACGGTCCTAGAATACTTTGCTTTATCGGTTTTCTGTTCTATATACCAATCAAAATTCATTGCAATATTCCTAATTAGTAAACGTCCCATTTGTGTAACAACCAACTTTCTATTTTTTAATTCAACTAAACCATCAGTAATAAATTCTATCATTCCCTCTAATGCTTTTGAAAAATATTTTTCAAATTCAATCTTAAATTGAATTTCAATTGATTCGAAGTCAATTTCGAAATCACACATTATTTTTGTGATAACATGACGCCGAAGTAAATCATCATCGCTTAAATAATAACCGCGTTCAATAGGAAATGTAGAATCATTAAGTAAAGTGTAGTATTCATTTTCCTTTTTTACATTTTGTGCGTAACATCTTCCAATTTGACTGATACTTGTAATTCCTAATCCGTATAAATCGGTACCGGCATGTGTGCTGTAACCTTGAAAATTTCTGTAAAGTTTTTTTTCACGTAATGCAATAGCAAGTTCATCATTAGGTTTAGCAAAGTGATCCATCCCAATAAAAACATATCCGGCATTAGTCAATTTTTCAATTGTCATTTTCAGTATTTGTAATTTTTCTTCCGGAGACGGTAAATCTTGAGGCTTTATCAAGGCCATATGTTTTTTCATCCAGGGAACATGTGCGTAATTAAAGACAGCAATTCTATCGGGTGAAATATTAATTGTTGCATCAACTGTTTTTTCAAATGATTCTGCAGATTGAAAAGGTAATCCATAAATTAAATCGAGATTAATACTTTGAAATTTCAGAATCCGTACCCAATCAACCACTTTTCGAGTCATTTCTTCCGGCTGAATTCTATTTACAGCTTTCTGTACTTTTTCATTGAAATCTTGAACACCCATACTGATTCTGTTAAATCCTCCGTAACGAAGAGCTTCTAAATGTTCTTTAGTTAATCCGCGCGGATCAATTTCGCATCCCTTTTCAGCTTCATCTTTAAAATCGAAGTTGCCATTAATGTATGAAATGAGGTCAGTAATTTCATCCGGATTAAGATGCGTTGGTGTGCCGCCGCCCCAGTGTAATTGAATTGTTTTGCGTCCTTCAGTTAAATAAGTACGGAGGAGATCGATTTCATTCTTCAATTGTTTTCTGTAATCTTTTATTCTATCACGGTTGCGTGTAATTATCATATTACATCCGCAGAAATAACAAAGTGTATCGCAGTATGGTATATGGAAATACAATGAAAGATCAGGGGGATTATTCTCATTATTTGTGCGGATTATTTCATCAAGATAATTTTCACTTTTAAATTTTTCATGAAATTGCGGTGCCGTTGGATAACTTGTGTAGCGCGGTCCCGGTTTATCATATTTTTTAATCAAGTCTAAATTTATTTCAAACATAATGTTCCTTGTTAAATAAAGAATCACATCGTTAAAAAAAGAAATGAATCACTTCGCTTAATGAATTATTTTTCGTTCTTTAATTTGTAAATATTTAGGCAATGTTTTTTTATTTTTTGATAAATAGACAAATCTTCAAAAGTATTCATAATTATTTTTTGTGTCCCGTTCGAAGGGACGTTTATTTGTTAAACTCTCAAGAATGAAATTGTTGACTTTCTTTTTTAACAACCTCAACAAGATATTTCAACTTTTCCGGTTTCACATCCGGTAAAATGCCATGACCGAGATTGAAAATGTGTCCGACTCCATGACCATAAGATTTGAGAACTTTAACGGCTTCTGATTTTATTTTTTCTTCCGGTGCGTATAGAACTGTCGGATCAAGATTTCCTTGCAGTGCTACTTTGTTGCCGATTGTTTTACGTACATCACCCAATTTCATTGTCCAGTCTAATCCTAAGACGTCTGCACCAGAATTTCCAAGTTCATCTAATTTGAAATGAACACCTTTAGCGAACACGATTACGGGTTCATTTTTTCTTTTTATGTTAGAAATAATTTTTGAAATGTACTGTAAGGAAAACTCCTCAAAATCATCTGGTGAAAGAATACCGCCCCATGTATCAAAAATCTGGATAGCATCAGCACCAGCTTCAATTTTTGCTGAGAGGTAGTCAGTGACAGAATCGGCAATTTTATCAAGTAAATTATGAGCTACTTTAGGTTGATTGTAAATGAATTTTTTTATTTCAGAAAAATTTTTGGATCCGCCACCTTCAACCATGTAAGTCATTAACGTCCAAGGTGATCCGGCAAATCCGATTAATGGGACACGTCCATTCAATGCTTTTTTGGTTAATGAAACCGCATCAAGAACGTATTTTAATTCATTATAAGGATCAATCCGTTTTAGATTTTTAATTTGATCAGTATTTCTTAATGGATCATAAAGTTTTGGTCCTTTACTTTCAATCATCTCAAGCTTCATTCCCATTGCTTCTGGAATTACAAGTATATCGGAAAAAATAATTGCAGCATCAACACCGATGATATCAACTGGTTGAATAGTAACTTCTGCAACAAGCTCGGGAGTTTTACACATGGTTAAAAAATCATATTTGTCACGAACTGCACGGTATTCAGGTAAATACCTACCAGCTTGACGCATTATCCAAATCGGTGTTTGTTCAGTTGTTTCTTTTCTACATGCTCTTAGAAATAAATCATTTCGTAATGTGATCAACATTCCTCCGGTTAAACTGTAAACTTTGTCTTTGAGTAAAATATTCGTATTGATTCAACAATTCCTCTTAACGAAAAAGTTTCAGGAACGATATTTACATTGAATCCAAAATCCCTAATTGCAGTTTTTGTTGTGTTACCAATTGAACAAATTACTGTACCATTTAGAAAATCTTTAATCGTTTGTTCCCCGATAATCTTAACAAATCCGTAAAATGATGATGGACTTGTGAAAATAAAAAGATCAAGTTTGTTATTTAGAAACGAATCCAATTCCTTTTTCACTTCATCTCTTTCTATAAAGTGTGTGTCATAGATCGGCAGCTTGGTAACACTTGCCCCTAATTCTGAAAGTCCGATAAACAATTCCTCGCGTGCAATAGTTGATCCGGGAAGTAATATTTTTTTATCAACGATATCGATTTCTGAGAATTTATTTACCAGACCATTTGTACTAAATTCTGTAGGTATAATAGATACTGGAATACCATGCAAAATACATCTTTCTGCTGTACCCGAACCGACTACAGCAACTTGTACTTGTGAAAAATTCAGATTGTATTCTTCAACGAGTTTTGAAAATATTTCAACCGTGTGTGAAGACGTAAATATAACATAATCATATTGATGTGAGTTGATAATTAAATCTGTTAAATCAAGATTGTGATAAGTCGGTACTATCTTAATAGTTGGAAAATAAACAATATCAGCACCTTCATAAATTAATCTTTCGAAAGCAGTTCCGCATTCTTCTGCAGATTTTGTGATTAATATTTTTTTCCCTTTAACCCAACTCACAAATTTCTTTCCTTTAAATAAATCTCATTTAGAATATCCGAAGCACCAACTTTCAATAATTGAGCGGCTAACCGCTTACCTAATTTTTCAGGGGATCTTTTACTACCGATTAATTTCTTTCTGTAAGTAACTGATCCATCAGTTGCGCCTACTACTGCATCAAGATAAATTTTATCTGATTTTACTTGTGCATATGCACCTATTGGAACCTGGCAGCCGCCTTCAAGTGCTTTTAGCAATGCTCGTTCTGCTCGAATAGCAAGAAATGTTTTTTCGTGATGTATTTTCTTTAACATTTTAAGTGCAAAATAATTTGATTTGTGAACTTCGATTCCAAGTGCACCTTGTCCAACTGCTGGTAATATTTCATCAACACTTATAAAAGAAGAAATATGTTTTTGAAGTTTCAGCCGTTCAACACCGGCGCGAGCAAGTATTATGGCATCCCAATTAGATTCAAGAAATTTCTTAATCCGCGTAGGAACATTTCCGCGCAGTTCTTCAATTTTAATATCAGGCCGAATATGCAGAAGTTGAGATTTCCTTCGTAACGAACCGGTTGCAACAACAGCACCTTCCGGTAAATCAATAATCTTCATTCCTTTCTTCTTTGCAATAAGCACATCTTCAACATTGTGCCGTTTTGTTACTGCAGCAAGAATTAATCCTTTAGGTAATTCTGTCTGCAGATCTTTTAAGCTGTGGACTGCTAGATCAAATGAACCTTTAAGAAGTTCATATTCAAGTTCTTTTGTGAATAAACCCTTATCGCCAATTTTTGATAAAGCTACATCTAAAACTTTATCACCTTTTGTACTTATTATTTTAATATCTACAGTAAGATTTTTGTTCTTTCGTTCGAGTTCCTTTTTTATAAATTCAGCTTGCCATAGAGCAAGTTCACTACCCCGTGTTCCAATTACAAGTCTATTTTTCATCAACATCACCATTTTCATTTCCGTTTTTCTTAAAATTATCTAAGTCAAATAGTTCTTTTAAAATAACCGTGTTAGCTGTAACATCTTGTATATTATTCCCGGTTTCCGCTAATTCTCTTAGTTTAACAGTCGGGTTATGTAAAAGACGGCTTATCATTCTTCTTGTCATGTCTTCAATTTTAATATAATCCTCTGGGCTAATTTTATGTTTTATCTTTTCCAATTCATCGGCTCTAATCTCATCAAAAAATTCTCTAATGGATTTAATTGTAGGAACTACTTCCAACGTATTATACCAGGAGAAAAAATTAACCATTTCTTCAATAATTATTTTTTCAACTTTTGGTATTTCTGCTTTACGTTTTTGAATATTCTGTTCAACTATAATTTCAAGTGAATCCATGTCGTGATAAAATACGTTGTCGATTTTTTTAACATCTTTATCAATATCTCGCGGAACGGCAATATCCATTATTACAATAGGATTACCTTTCCTTTTTTTCATCGCCGTCCTGATATCATCAAAAGAGAGTATTAAATCTTCAGCACTAGTAGCACTGATAATAATATCAAATAAATGGATCTGTTCTTTAAGATTGTCAAATGATAAAATCTCACCGTTAATTTTATGTGCTAAAGACTCTGCTTTTGAAATCGTTCTATTAGTTATGGTAATTATACCAACACCTTTATCGTGTAGATGGGTAGCTGCAAGTTCTCCGGTTTCCCCAGCACCAATAACCAATGCTGATTTTTTTTCTAAATTAGAAAATATCTTTTCTACAACTTGCACGGCAGCATAGCTAATAGTAACGGCTCCTTCACCTATTGAAGTTTCTTTAATTGCACGCTTGCCGACTCTAATAGCATTATCAGCAATTCTTTTTAAAATTGTTCCTGAAAAACCTAAATCCTCGGAAATGTCGAATGCTTCTTTTACTTGTCCTAATATTTGACTGTCGCCAACCAAAAGAGAATCAATTCCTGATGAGACAGCAAATAGATGTTTTACCGAACTACAAGAAAAGTATTTATTGAAAAATTCTTTCTTTAATCCTTCTATGGGTTTTATTTCAAGAAGTAGTTTAATAATTAGATCAGAGTCTAAATTATAATTGTTAGGGGCAGAAAAAATTTCAGTACGGTTGCATGTTGAAATAATAACACCTTCAGAAAATGAATTATCTTTTAACTTTCTGATAAGTTCAATTATTTCATTGTTATTAAGGTGAACAGCTTCACGGATTTCTATCGGCGCTGTTTTGTGATTTATACTTATACCAATTAAATTCATTTTATTATCAAACAAATATATTTCAATAAAAAGAATGAAATGTATTTGCTAATGTACTTGTTAATATTAAAGAGATCATTGCCAGAGTAAATCCTAATAAAGAAAATAAGATTACTTTTCTACCATAAAGATTAGCAATATATTTACTTAAAATTCCAGTACCGTAAACTATCCAAACAATTATTGTCCCGATTAATTTTGGATCGCTATAACTAAAGTCCGGAAAAGCAGAGGGTAGCCATATTATTCCAATGATAATTGCAACAGTTAAAAGTACGAATCCAATTATTAGAGAGTTGAAACTTAATTTTTCTAATGTTTCTAAACTCGGCATTCTATTAAAAAGAAGTCCAAAGCGGTTTGCTTTTAGATTTTTATAGAGCAGCATAAAAAGCAGTCCGTAAACAGCGGATATAGTAATACCCGAATAACCGAGCAAAGCACTAATTACATGCAATCCTAAAAGTCTATTACGAAGAACATCCGGTACTACATAATCATTTACTATAAATAAGGAAGAGGCTATTTGAAACAGCAATGAGAAAAGTATTATAAAAGAGCCGGTTCCTCTTACATCAGTTAATAACTCAAGAATGAAATATGAAAATCCAATACTAAAAGCAAGAATAGAAAATATTTCAAATTTATTTGTAATAGGTGGATGATCAAATTCAATGGTTCTAAGAAGCAGATAGAATATATGAATGAATAAAGTAATAAATAAAAAAATTCTTTTTGAATTGCCTAGATTTTTATTTTCACGGAAATAATCAATGATGTAAACAGCAAATGTTAGAAAATATAAAATTGGTAAGATTAGGTTAATAGATGTTATAGTTGAAATCATGCTAAATTCTTTTCATTTAAGATAAACTAATACCGTGCCAAATGAATATTGAGGGCGCAAAGTTATGAAATAATTTTGCTAAATACACTTTAGAATATGGTCAAAAAATAAAGGATTTCAAATATGTGTAAGTTAGAAAAATAGTGAAGTAATAGATTGATTTTACATTGCCATCTTTGGTAGTTAAAACTAGAAGATTCTTAAAAATGGGAGTGGTTATACTATTTGAAAAACTAGTTGTTGTTTTTTGAGCAGATTCGTTTCCCGATAAATTCTAAAGCCATATTAATCTGCTTATTATTCGGTGCTAGTTCTTTTGCATACTTAAAATATTCGTATGATTTGTTGATATTACAGTAAAGCCAAATAATACCTAAGATTAAATAATAATCGAGCGATTTAGAGTTTAAGAATTGGCGTGATTCAATTTTTTCTGTTAGTTCAAAACATGGGCAATCATCTATTAACGGATGGGTATCAATAATAAAATCAATATCTTCTGCAATCAATTTATTAAATAGGTTGATTGCATTTTTAACTTTGCCAGTTTGTGTATAACAAATAATAAGTTTTTTAATTACCGATTTGTTTGAAGAATCATTTAAATAAACTTCCTCAAGTTCGTTTTGAGCGGCTGGATAATTCCTTGCCATAAAATATTGATTTCCTAACATCTCACTCATTATATATCACTATATATTATTTTATATTAAATAATGGAACCGCTGGTTAAGCGGTCCCATAAATTTATTGTTTATTGACCGGTAACAATTGGAAATTCTTTTACTTCAGTTTGTTTCCATTGAGTTAAACCATTTGTTCCCATCCAATCATAATTCATAACATTAACACCGAATAGTAGTGTTTTAATATCGTAACCTAACAATTTTAGAACAGAAACTACTTGTGCCGATGTTTGTCCAGTATAACAATAGAGAACAATTGTTTTGTTTGTCGGTAAAGTTTTTAAATTTGTAGAAAGTTTCAAATCAGTTTTTGGTGTATATTGAATAGCACCGGGTAAATGACCAAGGTTGTAATGATTCTCGGGCCAATAATTAATAATAAAATAATTTGATAAATTTCCAGTAACTGTACCCCATGCAATTTTTATATCACCAAATGGATCAGCAGATGCTAATACTTGATTAATTCTTTCTTCTAATATTGCAAGTCCGGTTGTTTTACCGGTACTGATAGTTGGTAAACTTCCGGCTGCTGGTTTTGCAGTAGCTGTTGTTACAAATCCAGTATAATTATTACCAACTACTGACATACTCCATGATGTACAAGCTGTAGAATTCCACGAAGACATTCCCCATTTCAATGAAAATACATTGTTATATCCCAACAATCTTAAAAATGCAGTTGCCATACCGGCAGTTTGTCCTGAGTAGCAAGCAATAACTATTTTTTCATAAGCGGTAGCATTTATTCCTTTTACATGAGTTACAATATCTTTTAAAGCAACATTCACTGCACCAGCAATATGTCCTTTATTTTGAAAATCTGCTGATGAACGTATATCGATAATGTAAATTTTATCCGGCTTTGTTAGCTGCATATCACGAACATCTTGTGCAGCAATAATTGCCGGTGCCGCAGTATTGATAAAATCACCGTTTGCTTCCAGATATTCTGCAAGTACTTGTGCTTCATTTACTGTAGGTGGTGTGGTTGGATTTGTATCTTCATCACTGCTGCAAGCTGTGTAAATAAATAAAAAAGGAAGGACTAATAAAAGGTAGAGCCAATTACGTAGTTTCATGACAATAACTCCTTGTTACATATTTTGTTGTTATAAGTGTAGTTGTTTTATCTAACATTCCAATTAATAGGTAATTTCCCGTCAACAACTGCATTTTTTGTTGCGTTTAATTCCCAAGATTCTAAATCTGAGTTGAACAGATAATATTCTTTATTTCTAAAAGTACCGTCTTCGTTTTTCATAATATGGCAAGCATCATAACATGGTTTCCCATTTTCTACTTGTGTTCTTGCTGTCCACTTTTGAATGTTATGAGGAGTTGCATATTTATAAGTTGGACGGATATCAAAATTTGTTAATACAGTAATACCAAATTCTTTCCAGCTATCAGGCGCCATAAGTGATCTTCTTAATACAGCATATTTAAATGGTTTAGTATTTGGAATCGGATTCATACCAATTTTAAATCCTTGATAAGAAGGAACACGTGCACCAACTCCACCAATATGGCAGCTTCCGCAATTATTATAATCTTGTGAGTGGCATGTGTTACAACTGAAAGTGTTTATATGTGCACTATGATATTTGTTTGAATTATCAACAGCAGTGTGACAATCTTTACATTCCGGTAATAATGCCATTTTATATCTTTGATCATAGGTGTTACCGTCGCCATGTATTTCATTTTCTGTGTGGCATGATAAACATGTAAAACCAACTTGAGTTAAATGAATATCCGGTAGAGTACCCGTTGCTTGTCCAAAATATGCATGTCCGCCGCGACTTGAATGACAATTAACACAATGATCTCTCATATCAGGAGTTTTAATAAATTTATGCCCGCTATGCAAACCGCCTCCACCAGCTGGTGGTCTATTGATATGACAATCTCCGCATGTTGCATGGCACTTTGCACAATTTTTATCGTAACCTTCTTTCATTAGATCGCTCAGTTGATCAAAACCTGAAGGAATGTTAGACATACCGGCACGCAGAACAACCATCGATTTTTGTCCCCATCCTTGTTCATGAAGGCTATTTTTAGTTTTTAGGTAAATATCTGTGTGGCAAGAAGCACATTTTTCATCAGCACTTAATGATGGTTTTGCGAGAAAATTATTTGAGTGCGCAATATTTTTATCGGAAGTATTATCAACTCCATTATGACAAGATACACATGGAATTTTCCCATGAATATCATTTTTGAATTCTTGGTAACCGCTTCCTCCTAAATAAACTCTATCATAAGGTTCAAAATGAGGTGCTTCACCACCGCAGCCGTGACTTGCACCATCATCCGGCGGATCTGGTGTGTATACTTGTTTTAATGTTTCATAATTAGTGTGGCAACCTTCACATGATGCAATTTCTTTGTTCACCGGTGTAATAGGATTTTCTGGATCACTCTTTTTCTCTTCACTACAGTTGATAAAAATGAATGACGAGAGAAAGATTACTGTAAGAAATAATAATTTTTTCCTTTCCATAATTTATCCGCGTTAATAATTATTTTGTTAACAGATAATGGCAATATCAATGCCATTACAAAAGATTAGATTTTAGAGTGATTATTATGATTGGTTGAAACATTATGTTTCAAGTTTCAGGAATGGATGAAACATGTTAATAAAATCTTAATAATTATTCGAATTTACAATAATTAGGTGTTTCAAGCATGGTAGTAAAATGAAACAGTTGGAACAGTAATTAAATCTTAATTCCTAATTGTTTTATCTTTCGCCAAAGGGTGGTTCTGCCAATTCCAAGTTCTTTTGCGGCTGAACTTCTGTTCCATTTATGTTTTTCAAGAAGCATAATCATTTCAGTTTTCTCTTGTGATGTGGAAGGGAATACTTTAAGACTTTTATTCTTAATAAGCTGTGGTTTATAATTTATTATTGATAGTGGAAGTTTTGCTGCTTCAATTTTATTTTTGTTTAATGAACGTACAAATGAATATTCAATTACATTTTCTAATTCACGGATATTACCCGGCCATGGATAATTTATTAATAGATCAATAGCTTCCTCTTCAATTTCATTTATTTCTTTTTTGTAGAAGAGAGAAAACTTGGTTAAAAAATGATTTATTAATGGTATTATATCTTCCTGTCTATCCCTTAATGGGGGTATGTTAATTGGAATTACATTTAATCTGTAGTATAGGTCTTCGCGAAATTTCCCTTTATGAAGAGCATCTTCAATATTAATGTTAGTTGCAGCAATAATTCTAACATCGGAGTAATGTGTTAAGGATTCACCAACCCTTTCATATGTTCCTTCTTGTAAAACTCTTAGTAGTTGAATTTGCATTTGTGGAGGCATTTCAGCTACTTCATCAAGAAATAATGTTCCTTTATCAGCAAGTTCGAATCTTCCAGGACGATCTTTTATTGCATCAGTAAAAGCTCCTTTTACATGTCCGAATAATTCACTTGCTAATAAATTAGAAGGGAAGACCGAGCAATTTATTTTAATGTATGGTTTATCTTTTCTTATGCTGGTTTTTTGAATTGCATTTGCTACAAGCTCTTTACCCGTTCCTGATTCACCATGGATAAATACCGGAGCGTTAGAATCTGCTATCTCTTGTATTAAATCATATATGGCAAGCATTTGTTTACTATGCCCAATCATTCCATTGAACTGAGATTCTTTTGTTAAACTTTTTTTAATAGCTACTAATTCGCTAATATCACGGAAGGAAACAATACCCCCAGTGGGTTCATTCTTTTCGTTATATAGAACAGCAGCATTCAATTTAATCGGTTTAGAACTACCATCACTTGTTTTTATAGATGATTCGAAATCAAATAAATTTTTTTTGCTCTTTAACACATTTGCAATAGGGCAGTCAGAGAAGCAAAATTCCGAACGGAAAATATACTTGCAAAATTTCCCGTTAACCTCTTCACGATTATGGCCGGTAATATTTTCTGCAGCTTTATTGAAAAAATTTACTTTGAAATTTTTATCAACTGTAAATACACCTTCAGCAATGGAATCTAAGATGTGGTCTTTGAGATTATCATTTATAGGCATAATGTTTCAAAAAAAATAAAAAAAACCGCTCTTAAAAAGAGCGGTTAATATTGTTTAATTAATTTCCAAACACATTTATGTTCCCATCCATGTGTTTCGACTTATCAATTATTTCACCTTTATTATTTACTATACCAATATGACATGTTGAGCATGATTTTAATTCAGATGCCATGTGTCCACTAGGTGGTAAACCATGACACGTACCGCAAGCACTTTCCGAACCATCTACTTTGTTCCATACCGGATTATAATTATTGCCTTCAATTCTATCCTCAGTATAAGCAAATTGATATAATGAAGTTTCTTTACTAAATGCAAAACTGCCGTGACAGTAAGTATTATTACATTTGTAATTTGTTGGGTTGTACAGCGGCTCACCAATACCTGATGAACTGAAACTACCGAAGATTACTTCAGCCTTAGGTGTAGAATCAATATGTCCGTTTGAACCAAAATAACTTGGTGGAATATGACATTCAATGCATTGTACATTTTCTGCAATCTTAACATCCGTAAGATGAACAATGTGCGCTCCAACTCCCGGATCAGTTGTAAGAACAGAATTATTCAATGCACGCGGAGGAGAAGTTCTTGATGGATTAGCAAAATCTCCATGACATGTGTTACATGCTTCGGGTCCGCCTTCATTAACATGACATTCGTTGCAAGTTGGACTTACAATTCCGCCTTCATAGCTATCACCATGGCAAGCTGCACATTGGCCAAGATCCCAATTATCAGCTTCAATAAAATTACCATGAAATTGTTCTGATGTTGGATTCATTATCTGATCTGTATGAACAAAAATTCCGGGGTGACAAGTAGTAGAACCGCAGCTGACTTTTGCTGTTCCACCAGAAAAATCAGATGAATGGCAACGTTTGCAATCATTCATATTATTATTAACAAGTTGATTGCCATGGAAATTCGGAGAACTTTTTACAAGCACACCAATTCCATGAACACTAACAGATTCTGGTGGTACAATATCATCTTGTATTTCAGTACATGAATTAATTAAAACACTGATGATAAAAATAAATATCAAATAAAATTTTGTGTATTTCATAATGTACCTGGGTAATTGAGTTTACATGTTATGACAATAACCACAGAAACCAAATCCTTTTACTCCGCTCGGTTTCGCATTTGCATCAGTATGACAAGTATAACAAACCGAGTTTTGATCATAATGCCAATCGCCTTCTTCTTCAGAGCTCATAAAACTTGCAGCGTGTGTTTTTGGATTTGTTCCTTTTACTCCGTCGTTATCTACGTGACAGAGGATGCAATTTGCATCAGCACCTTGAACATCATGACATGATGAACATCGTTCTATATCTCTTCTAGCTAAATTTGCATGTTGACCGCCGCCCGAACCAACACCAATTGTAACAAAATCTGTTGCTTTATGTGATTGCGGAATCATTCCATCCAATGCAAAATCCCCACCTTCAGAATTATGACACTCAGCACAAAATGTTTCAGTTTGATGACATGTTTGACATTCTGTTGTTTTACCTTTTAAATCAATACCGTGAGTAAATTTATAATTGAGATCATGCACGCGTGAAATATTTTGCTGTTTAGAATTATCAATAAATTTATGAGGGGAATATGGTGTATAAAAATCGCGATCACTATTTATTTCTGTTAGCATTGTGGTAGAAACATGGCAAGATTCACAGAAGTTGTTATCGTGGCACATTTCGCATTCAGCATTCATAGCTTCTGCACTAAATTTATGTGCTTTGAAAAATCCAACTTGCTGATGATCAACCGGTATTAAATTAGCCGTAGAGATATGACAAATTTCACAATCGTTGGTGGCAACTGAACTTCCACTATGGCAAGTATAACAATTGTTCATTGGCGGATTAAGATCTGCAGACTCAAATCCATAGTTAACATCTGAAAGACCTTTATGACACGATTCGCATTCAGTTTTATTATCTGTAAAGTGAAGATTGTGATTGAATATAAGCTCCGATTTACTTTGAATGAGAGGTTCATAAACATCTTCGTAATGACAAAAATTGCAATTCTCGGTGTCATCAACATCGTGGCAAGTAGCACAAACAGATTTTTCTGGAAGCAGCCTATCATTCAACGATGTACTTTCTGCGACAGTTGTGTGGCAAGAAGCGCAATCAGAAATTTCTTTATGAACTGAATGAGAAAATTTAATTATGTCTTTATTTGTCTTTTCAGGTTCTACGTTATTTGAATCAATGGCTGCAATTGTTATAAAAGTAATTATAACAAGTGAAAAAGCTGCATAAAGATATTTTATTTTCATAGTTTTCTAAAAATTAGTATTAAACAAGTAATTTACTTTGAATAAAATTCTAAAATCATTTTTGTAAATCTTGTTGTTGAAATACTGTCCCTGAAGATCAAAAGATAATGTTCTAAAAGGACGGACATTACAACCGCTTACAAATGACATTATATTATTTTCTTCAGCATCTGCTGATAATTTATAACTTGTATAAGCTATACCGACAGAAGGTGTAATATATCCATCAAAGTAAGAACGTGCAGCGAACACTGATATTGCATCAAGTTCGCCGGCATAACCTAAATTTTTACGATATGTTATGCTGCCGTAATTTGTATTTGCACCAATTGTAATACGTGATGAGCTTTCATCTTTATAACTTACGTATCCGAATTTACCGATTAGTGTTGCATAGTCTGAAATTCTGTAATCAAGTCCTCCTTCAATTTCTTGAGTAGTACCGTAATCAAAAACAGAAAAAATTGAATTATATCTGATCTTTGGTTCTCTGAAATTATAATAAGCAGAAATACCTAATTCTTTTGTGGCATTGACTCTTGCATCAAATTCAATTTTTGAAGTCTCTTTATAATTAACATCAAATTCATATCTTGTATTGATATCAACTATTTTATCATAATTATACCAGATTTCTCCTGATAAAAATTTATATTGATTAGATTTTGATTGAATCAATGCAGTTATTGGATCCAGTTCTTCATCCAGACGCAAGGTGTTGTAATCCACTGATTTAAAATTCTTATCAATATAGCTGATAGCAAGACGGAAATTTTCGAGTGCGGTAGTTTCAAATTTCCCGCCTAGAACATAATCATTACGAAGATCATCAGATAATTCAAGTTTTTGATATAGTGGAACATTGCCACCATAAAAACCGGTGAGGGCAAAATCGGAGTATTTGAATTTTAAATTAACACCATCATACAATCCGCCGGTAATAGGTGTAAAGAGCGGTTGCCTTCCGATTTTCAATGTTACTAAATCGAATATGTTTCTTGCTTCAAAAAACAAATTATAAAATCTTAAGCGCGGATCATCATCTAATGATTTACCAAAATTTGTTTCTAAATTTAATCTTGTCCGGACAGAAATATTATCATAGTTAAAATTCAATTGTAGTCCGCTGTAGGATCTTATAAAAGTTTCAGAATTTTCTGTGGTGTTAAAGCGTTCAAATGTGTACAAAGATGAAGACAATCTGCCGTTAAGATTCTGAGCAGAAATAATTAACGGCATAACAAAAATTATAAGTTGAAAAATCAGCTTTTTCATTTTAAGCCTTCATTTTATCCTTTCGGAACTGGGTGAGCAATTTTTGCCCACATCTCTTCGAATTTAAATTCTTTGAATGTTGGGCTTTTTTCATTATGGCATCCTTTACAACCATTTTCAATTTCTGTTTTATCTTTCCATATAATCAAACCATTCTTAACTGATTCTTCTCGCACTTTCATTATTTTTAATGGTTTATATGCAGAGCCGGGTCCATGGCAAGTTTCGCATTGAACACCGTCTTCAATTTTAAATTTTGCACCAACTAATTTTGGATCGGCAATATTATAAGCAGAGGCATGACAGCTTAGACATTCCTGTGATTCGACTGCTTTTGTTGTTAATCCTTTATCTTTTGCAATTTTATCTGCTGCTTCTGTCATTAATGTTTTATATGCACCAGCATGTTTACTTTCAGACCAAATTTTTAATTGCTGTCCTTGTTTTTCAGTTTTATGGCATGTACCACAAACTTGTGTACCTTCATAACCATATGATTGAGCAAATATTTCTGAAGGTATAACTAAGTAAGCAAATAGAAAAACTGATATTACTACAAATAAATTTCTCAGCATTTTCATATCTCCTATTATGTGATTTTGTTCGTTTTTTATAATAAAGAACATTTTAATCCTATTCTAAAATAGGTTAATTGGAATTAAGAGGCAATAATGTCTCTTTTAATTATTATTATCTTTTTCTTGATTTTCCTTAATAATTATTGGATTTAATTGATTTTCAAGCCACTCTCTTAATTCAGCATCATTTTCCAATTCCATGTCAATTATTTGATCTGGATTCAAACCATTTTTCTCTAATGTAGAAGTGAATAATAATGTTGAATTACTGACTTTTTTCAATTCACGTTTTCCAGATTTATATTCTTTCCATTCTAAAACAACTTTACGGAAATGTTTCTCATGATGATGTCTATATGTGTGCAAAGTCATCTTTCCATCAATCCATGTCAAACTCATAGGATATTCATGTGGATGGAAAATAACAAAGAACCAATGCCAAACTAGTATTGCAAGTGTAGCTAAAATTGCTTCATAGAAATGAATCAATTCACTTACTTTAATTAACCATACCGGAGCCCAATCACCAACTATAGTCGGGAACCAAAGAATAAAACCAGTCATTCCCATAATTACTGTTCCCCAAATTAAAGCCCAGTATTCTGCTTTTTCTGTGTAATCATATTTATCAAATTTTGGTTTAGATTTTTTTAGTCTTAAATAATATAAAATATTATCTCTCGCATCGGTTAAGTCATTAAATTTTGGTAGGAGATTTATCAAGACATCTCTGCCGCGTGGTGTAAATAACAGATAGAAAATGTGATACAATCCCGAAGTAATCATTACAACAGCAGCAATACGATGAATGTTCTGTCTTACAGTTTCGGACATACCAAAAAATTGAAGCCATTCTGCCCACCAGCTATCGTGATATTTTAATGCAAATCCGGTTACCGCTAATGTTATGAAAGATGTTAAAAGAAGTAAATGTTGTATAACTTCATTCTTTGTAAATCTTGGAATTGTAATTTCTGCAGCTTGATGTTTTCTTTTCTTTTTAATTTCGTAAACAAAGATCAGTAGGTTATGTAAAATCATAGCACCAATAACCGATATAATCAACCACATATAAATTGTTGAAACTGTATCCTCAATTTTTGCTGCTTCTTTATTGATAGTTGTGTGAGAATAGCTCTGTGAAAATACAGGTGTTGCATCTGTGTGGCATTTTTTGCAAGTCTCCGTAACATTTGTCGGATTGACAGAAGATGCTTCATGATCTTTTGGTAAAATTTTATGTACGCTGTGGCAATCCACGCACATTGCTGCATCTTTATCACCGCGCATAACTGCTAAACCGTGGTAACTATCCTGATACTGTTTTGCTTGTGTTCCATCTTTACCAAATCTTTCAGAGATGCGTGGATTTTCATGACAAGCGATACAAGTTTTTTCTTGAATCTTTTTAGCTTCCTCACGTTTATCTACTGTGTTGATTGCATTAATACTATGCTCGCTATGGCAATCATCACATACCGGTGCTTCACGGAATCCTTTTTTTGCTCTAATCCAGTGTATCGATTGTTCATATTCTTCAACAATTTCTTTATGGCATTCACCGCAAGTTTGAGGAGTATTAAATGTAGATATTTTTGAACCCGGCTGGATTTTATTTTTTATATCGTGTACACCGTGACACGTTTTACAAGTAGGTGCGTTAGCATTACCTTCTTTAACTAAAATACCGTGAACAGATTTTGAATACATTTTACCGGGTTGTGGAATTGCAATATCAAACTTCTTTGCAAAATCCGGATTATCGTGGCAACTGCCGCAAGTTGCAGCTAAATTTTTAGGATGGACTTTGCTCGATTCACTATTTACCTTTTTTACATCGTGGGATCCATGACAATCCCAGCATTTTGCGGCTTCATCAATTCCTTCTCGTAAAGAGATTCCATGAATACTTTCACGATGAATTTTTGCTATATCTCCATGGCACAAATAACAATCTGCTTTTTGTGTTGCTGTTACATTCTGTGGATGTTTTACTAAATTATTAGAAATATAATTATGGCAATCTGCACATTGTAGATTCTTATGAACCGATGATGGCAAAGTAATTCGTGTATCTACATCTTTATGGCATGCATAACACTGCTGATTACCAATAGCTTTTGTGTGATAGGGATTTGCAAGGATTGCCGATGTATGACATTTAGAACATATTTCTTTTACTTTTTGTTTATTCTCTTTGGGTGGTGATTGAATTGCATGATTACCATGACATGTATAGCATGATGGAGGATTTTTTATTTTAAGTCTGTGATGTATATCTGCATTTACTAATCCAGTATATTCTTCATGACAAGTTCCGCAATTAACTTTTTGAGGTTTCTTCTCTATGTGTTCTTCATCTTTTACATCAGTGTGGCAATCTTGACAGCCAATAATTTCATTATGAACAGATTTTTCAATTACATTATCGTGACAATCAAGGCAATTAAATTCTTGAGCAGTTGTTTTTTCTACAAATAGAAAAAAGGGGATGATAAAAATTATAAGATTAATTATTCGATTTTTCATATTAATTCACTTTATAAGAAATTATTGGTAAACAAAAATCATTGAATAAATAATTAGAACAATTATTAACAAGCCGATAGTTAAAGCAGTAAATCCAAAAATTCTAGCGGCTTTTTCTAACGCCGGTGATGGCGCTATATTAGAAATTCTATCTTTAAATCTATCATCGGATAATATCATTTCATATTCACGCGCTCTATCTTCTTTTAATTCTTCAAGTTCAACTTTGCCGGTAAATATAACTGTATCCATAGGAAATTTATCTGGTCTAAAATGTGTATTGAAAAAATGGATAGTAAAAATAAAACCAACTGCTAATAGTGCTTCATCACTATGAATTATAGTAGCAATATTTATTATCTCTCCAGGAATACCCAGATTTGTAAAGAATTCCGGAAACCATAATATTAAACCACTTGTACCGATAATAGCAACACCCCAGAATACAGCGAAGTAATCAAATTTTTCCCAATAAGTCCATCTTCCATAAACCGGGCGCGGACCTTTTCCTAAAAACCATTTAATTGTAGCTTTAAATTCTACCCAATCTCTCTTGTTTGGAACTAGAGAGTTTTCACCTTTTAACAAAACTTTAAAAGACGTTTTTCTTTTTCTTCTCTTATTAAATAAATATGCTAAGTGCAGAAAGAAATAAAGAAAAGTAATAATTGCGGCAAATCTATGTATAGAACCGGTTACTTCATATCCTCCCATTAAATCTGATAAAGTTTTAAAAACAGATGAATCAGAAAATTTTATTATCATTCCAGTTAATGCTAAAGATAAAAAACTTATAATCACCAATATGTGAAGGAAACGGGAATAAGCGTCAAATCTTTCGTAATATTTTTTATTGGATTCGTTTAGAGAGTTATTCTCCATTAGATTCCGCCTTCTTTTCATGTTGAATCTTTTTCTTTAATCGTTTTTCTTTTAATGCTCTCGGTAACCACAGTAAAGTATGTGTTCCAAAAAATAAAAATGTAGATGCTAATAATATTGTCATAAACCAGAATGTAAAGAAAAGATAAGGATATTTTTCTCTGTTGTGATGTGTTGCATGAGTAAGATATCCAACAAATTTTTTATTTGAATTCGGGTGACAGCTTTTACAAGTTTCAACAATGTTTGCTCTGCTGAGTTTAGATTCAGGATTTGATGTAGGTAAAATCATATGTGAACCATGGCAGTCCGAACATTTTGCTGCGCCTTGCGCACCAAGTTTTGAAACTTTTCCGTGAAAGGTATCAAAATATGTTGTAGTAACATCTTCGTGGCATTTACCGCATTGATTTAATATTTGCTGCCTAAAATCACTTTGGTCTGTTCTATTTATTTCATGGGAGAAATGGCAATCGTTACAGACCGGCAACTTTTTGTCAGTATCAGAAATCTCGGTACTATGAATACTTTTCTTAAATTCTTCATATATACCTAAATGACATTGTGCACATGTTGTAGCAATATTTGCCGGAAATACAGTAGAACGTGGATCATTTTTTGGTAATTCACGATGGCTTGAATGACAATCGACACATGTTGCTGTTACCATTAGTCCGCTTTGCAGCAAACCTTTTCCATGAATACTTTCTGTATATTCAGTTATAATTCCCTTTTTACTTTCATCAATTGATACAGCAATATTTTTTCCTACACGATGACATTTTGCACAAAGTTCCGGAACATTGCGTGCAAATGTTGGAGAAGTTATCAGATCTTTAGATTGCATATTGTGTGTATCGTGACAGCTAGTGCAGTAGGGAGCGTTATTATTTCCTCTTGCATGTTCATTGCCGTGTATGCTGATATTATAATCATCATTTTGTGTCTGGTGGCAAATTGAACAATCTACTTTTCCACTATTCAAGCAAACCGGTTTATTTGAGAACGATACATTTGTATGACATTTAAAACAAGAATTGTTAGTATGTACTGAACCTTTGAATTGATCATAATCTACATAAAGAGAAATTTTCTTTCCATCTACTACTTTGGATAAATCTTTTTGTCCATGGCACTTCATGCACATATCATCTGGGAAACTTTCAGAATAAAATACTCTTCTAATTTTATGGGGCTGATGGCAATCAATACAGATTGGAATTTTATGCGGTTCTTTTTCCCATAACTGTCCATTTATAACTTTTAGATGAACTTGTTCAATCTGTCTATGGCACTGTGTACAAGTTGCGGCTATGTTTTTTTTATTGATCGATGAAAGTGGATTTTCATGCGGAAGAATATCATGTGATGTATGACAGCTTGTACATACAGCAGTAACTATTAAACCTCTCTTAAACAGTCCTTCTCCATGTATCGATTCAGAATAATCATCAAGTGCGGTTCTTTCATAAACAGTAGATAATTTTGATACTTGTGTACCTTCTTTATGGCATTTTCCACAGAGTGCTGGAATATTCATTACAAAGGTTTTTGATTTAGAATTTTTTGAAGATAGAATATCATGCTTACCATGGCACGATTCACAAGTTGGTGCTAAATTTTTTCCTTTTTTAAATGCATCTCCATGTAAACTGCGTTCATAATGCTTTACAGCTGTTTCATGACATTTTGAACATTGAACTTTATTCAATTTCTCTGGATGGGGGATATCATCAGGATTAATATCATCATGACAATCGATACATTTTATTTTGTTATGAACAGAATTATTGAAAGGTTTATCATTTATAAAAAGAGAGATTGTTTTTCCATTTCTTTCAGCTGTAAGTGTATTATCACTATGACAGTCAAAACATAATTGGTTATCTTCACTTTGCGGGTAACAAATGGCGCTTATAAATAGAAATGTTATCAGATATTTTATTTTAATCATATAAAAGTCTGGTTAAGTGTATTCAGCAAATTGATTCTGTTGTGAGACTGAAATCTTTAACAAAAATAAGATAATGGACTAATATATCCTTTCAGAAAAATATTTAGATAAATCGAATTTGTCAAATTTCTATTATTATTGAAATATTTGAGTATCAAACAGAAAAGAGAATGGAGGAGCTGATAATTAACAATATGCCCCTCCTTGGAAAATTATTTTTTAAAAAACTCTCCAGTTACAAAATACCAATCTTTCTCGGTTAGATTTTCTAACTGTCCCATGTATAGATCATATGTACCCTGTTCTTCTTTTTTCATGATATCATTCATTACCTTAACAAAACGATCGATTTCTTCCTGATAAAACGTTACAGCGGTTTTTCCAATTTTTAATTGCTGAATTTCAGTTTCCAATTTTTCTGCGTCTATAGTACAAATCCAATTTTTATCATAAGTGGTGTAGTCAAGCATTTCAATTTCATCAATCAAATCATGATTAATAGATTTTATCTGTCCACTGATTGGCGAATTGAATTGAGTAGATTTATTTCCTTGTTTGATTGTAAATAAAGGCTGTCCTTTTGTTACCATCATACCAAGATTAGGAAAATTTATATTATCAATTTTGCCGATAATTTTTTTAGCAAAATCATCAATACCAACCTTTACTGTTCCGTCTTGAGCAACTGATGCCCAGCAATGACCTTCGGAGATAAACACACCACCAGGGATAGCAAACTCACCTGTACCTAATTTTTCTTTTTCAGAAATATGAGCAATATGAACTCTTGGTTTTAATTGCTTCTGAATTCTATCCTGGCGTTTAAGGAGTGATTTCTTTGTAAACTCTAAAAGCTCATCTTCAGTAAATGGTTTTTGCACATAATCCATTGCTCCATATTTCATACACTCAACAGCAGTTTCTACAGTAGCATAACCAGTAATAATGATTACATCAATATCCGGACGGAGATTTTTAACAAGTTTTGTAACTTCAACACCATCCATAACTGGCATTTTCAAATCTGTGAAAACAAAATCGTAATGATTTGATTTTATAAGATTCAAAGCTTCTGGACCGGTATTAACAGTATCAATAGAATAACCATCAAGCACAAGAATTTTTCTGAAGCTATCTAATATTACATCTTCATCATCAACACATAAAATTTTAGCTTTAGGATTTTGCACTTCTGCACGTTTTAATGATACGGCTTCCTGACTGAAATCGATCTTTACGGATTCTTCTAATATTGATTCGCGTTCTTTGCGGATTTTATTCTCATTAATTTTTTTAATTGTGTACCTGATAATCACATCAGCCACAATAAATATTATAACAGCTAAAATGAAGAGAGGCATATTTATTTCTCCTTAAATTTAAAATTCAGATTAAGATCTATCCGAACTGCAAGAAGTTAATATTTTCATTTCATAATCCAGTTCATTTGGAACAATTCGATATAACCAGCCGTTGAAATATGGATCTTTTTCAATCAGGGAAGTATTAATAATTAATTTTTCATTTCTATCTATAATTCTTCCACTCAAGGCAGAGTATAATTGATGCATTGTATCATTGGCAGATTTAAAACGTGCAACTACTGATGCTTGGCTCACAGTTTCACCTACATCCATTAATTCAATTTCTTGAAGATCTTCTATTGTTTTGATATAAATATCTGTACTGCCTAATAGATATGAACCGTCATAATTATTGTTTATCCAGCATGAGTAACCAAGACGGAAATATTTTGGCGGACATGGGACAAAGGGAACAGAATTGGGATTCTTCACAATTTCCGATATCAGTTTACTATACTTTAATCCGCGCTTCATTACACTTGTCATTTCGTCTATTGTAAATGGTTTTGGAATGTAATCGATTGCCCCTTGCTTTAATGACTTAACTGCATTTTCTAAAGTAGAATAACCGGTTGTTATTACAATTGGTGTCCGGTTATTTCTATTTTGCATTTCAGTGATAAATTGAAATCCATTCATTTCCGGCATCATAATGTCGCAGATAATCAATGAGTAATTATTATCATTAATTTTTTTTAGTGCATTATTTGCATCAAGTGCAGAATCTACTTTGTAGCTATTTATATCTCCAATTTTAATAATGGAATCAATTACAACTTGTTCATCATCAATTATTAATATGTCAAAATTATTTTTCATTTAATTGCGGAAGTTTAATTGAAAATGTTGTTCCTTTTCCTAGTTCGCTGGAAACATCAATTGTTCCATTATGATTATCAACAATTCCCCAAACTATTGATAATCCAAGCCCGGTCCCTTTTTGTCCTTTTGTTGAAAAAAATGGTTCAAATATTTTGTTGATATTTTCTAAGGGGATACCGCATCCAGAATCAGTAATCTGAATCTCAACAAATTTTCTTTCACCTTCACGGTCAACAAATTCCCACCTTTGCCAATCATCTTTGAACGATGCACAACCTTCCAGATATCCTTGATTTGGTATCGGAATTTTATAAATAGGTCCACCGCAAGAAGGGCATTTAAAATTTTTATCAATTAAAGAAATATCGCAAACCGGACAGTTAAGACTAACCTCTTTATCGTTATCATAAGTGATTCCGAAAAAGTGTCTGCTGCTACCGTAAATTGGATCGAGATGAACAAATCCGATATTATTTTCAGATTTAATTTTAATTCTTATTGATTCATTACCGCCTATCTTATGTTCATTATCTATCAAATTATGATTCTTCGGGCAGACACAATTTTTAATATGAACATTTCCTTTTGGTGAAAGCTCGAGATATGAAGTTTTAATTTTTAATACACCGCCTTCTGTACCAATTGCGTCAATCGAATTTAAAAATAGGTTGAGCATCACTTGCTGAATTTGATTTGCATCTGCTGTTATTTTGGGAAGTTTATCATCAAGATTTTTTTCGAGATTTATCTTTGCAAATTTCAATTGATTACTAACAACAGCAACTGCCCGGTTAACAACTTCATTTACATCAATAAGACTTTTCTTAGGAGTAGATTGACGGGCAAAATCAAGTAATCCCTTCACAATTTCTCTGCTTCTCAAAGTCTCACGAACAATAACATTTAAATCTTCTTGCATTTCCGGATTATCTTTTGTTCGCTTCAATAAGTAACTACTGTATGTTAGTACACCGGTAAGCGGATTATTAATTTCATGAGCAACACCGGCGGCAAGTCTGCCAAGTGAAGCCATTTTATCGGATTGTACTAACTGTGCACGCACTTCATCTAGACGTTTTATCATTTTGTTGAATGATTCACCTAGATACCCCATCTCATCTTTGCTTAAATCTTTTATTGCATAATTTAAATTTCCAGCAGAAACTTCATTAGTTGCTTTTACAAGTTCTTTAATCGGTTTATCGATCCATTTCTGTACAAAAAAACCAATAATAAAACCAAATGCCGTTATGGAAACAATTGAAAATAGAAGAACACGTATTTGATTGTTTGACATCTGATTATCAACTTCTGCAAGTGATATACTTACATCGAGCACACCCAATACTGTGGCACTTCTGGGATGTGCATGGCATTCAGATTCCCAGCAAGATCTTTCATTATAGATAGGATTGATAATCCCCATCAATCTTACTGTACCAGGTTCTAACTTATAAATTCTACTGCGGTTTTTTATCGGTAATTTTTCTAATGGTTTGTTTTCCGCGTGACATGCATAGCAGCTCTCAGCTTTTTTATCGAGCATCTTACCAATTTCATCTTCCTTGGTTGAATAAATAATCTCACCTTCCTTATTAAGAACTCTCACATCATAAATTGCCGGGTCTTTTCCTATCGTGTTAATTATTTCTTGAATGTGTTCTCTTTGGTTTAGAAGCATGCTGTATCGCGTACTATTTTTAACAGTCTCACTTAATTGGTTTGCATGTCTTTCAACTTCTGCTAACATAACATCGCTTTGAGATTTAATATTGAAATAGGAATAAATACCAATAACCATTAATGCTGTAAAGCTTACAGCAAAAATTAGTTTTAGTCCAATCCGTTTATTAAATCCTATTTCGTTAAATCCCTTCATTATTTTTTTACCTTAGTACCGGGTAAATCTTTAGGATATGATTTATCATCATGACAATCTTCGCAATCCGGTTTTGAATAAGTTGGTTCTTTGTGGCAACTCTCACACTCAAATTCTTTATGCAGTTCATCTAAAACCAAACCGGTAATTTTATGATTGAAATTATCCCACGACCATTCACCGTGACAATTTCTACATTCACTTTGTAATCCTTTAAAATCAGATTTTACAGTGTGACAGCGGATACAATTGAGTTTTCCATGATATTTTGATATATCGAATCCAGTTACTGAAGCATGATTGAATCCGCTTTTTTCTGAATTACTATGGCATGATGAACAGTTATTATCAGTATTATGGCAGCTAGCGCATTTTTTATGTTTTTCTTTTGCAGTTAGTTTCTTTGGTGACTTAACTTTTTCTAATGCATGACATTTAACACAACTTTCATCTGAATGACAGTTTTCACATTCTAATCCAAACAAGTTTATATGCTCGTTATGATAAAATGTAACAAGCTTTCCTTGTTTGGTAGCAGTATTAAATTTTATTGTGATTGGTGTTTGAATTACAGGATGAATTCTTTTTTTAGCATCAGTAGTTGATACCGGTTCAACTTTTTCTTTTCCATTTAAAGCATGGCATGAAATACAATCTGTATTACCGCTCCAAGCTCTATGGCAATTCATACATTGCTGGTGGTATGCACCTTTTAAATCTGGTTTGCTTATATCAATTCTTTTTCGTGATGTTTCATGGCAATCATTACAACCTATCACATTCCCCGGCGGATTATAATGGTGGCATGTTCTACAACCGCCGGTCATATCGGACATTTCTGCGTGAGCAAGGTGTGTAAATTTAACGGGTGCATAAATATCGGTTTCTTTAATTTTATTTATTGTTAAAATCTTCGGTGCATCTTCTGCATTCTGATCAATTCGAATCATGCTTTCACGCGGACAAGCTTTGATACATGGATTTTCTTTTGTTGGTATTTCACAAGTATGGCATGTTGAACATGTTAAGTTTTGTGTAGAATGGCTTTTACTAATTTTAGTTTGACCGTAAATGGATAAAGGTAATATTAAAATCCAAAATAAAAATTTTGATTTCATCATACACCTCTCACAGAAAATTTAGTCTTGGGTGTACCTGGCTGAGGAATACTGATAATTGGAAATATCATTACAAATGCTCTGAATAGTAAAACTTCCAATGCAATAAATCCAGCGGTAACAGCAATCTCTCCAACCGATGGAAAGTAACTGGCATACTGATAAGGTGGTGTATAGGCAACAATAAAATTATTAAATCTATTTAGAAATACTCCAAATATTACAAGGAACGCTGCTATAGATAACCCCAATGTGGACTTTCTTATAGCCGGTGATAGAAACAATCTTAATGGAACAACTATTCCAAGAACTATTTCAATTACAAACATTACACTTGCAGTGTTTAATTCTGTCAAATACACAAATGTTTGTCTGATTACCATATCACCTATCTTAAAGGAAAGATAAATGAATAATAACGGGGCAACCATTCTACCTAAACTTGAAAGTATATTTAATTCTGGTTTCAAACCAAATGATTTTGAAGTTATAGCTGATTCGAATATTACCATTGGGAAACCAACTGATATAGCAGATAGAAGAAACAACAATGGTAGTATTGGTGTCTGCCAGAGCGGATGCATTTTAGGACCAGCAATAACCATCAATGTACCTAATGATGATTGATGAAGACATGATAAAACAACACCGGCAATAATAAAAATGAACATTGTTCTATCTAATCCTTTGTCAAGAATTCGTAGGAATTTATCTGTGGCATTATTAAATTTTTTCAAAAATCCCGGGAGGTTAACTCTGCCAATAAATCTTTCTGTAACAATTGGTAAAAATTCTATATAAAGTACCATCAAATAAACCATTACGCAGATACCAACTTCGAACAAAACAGAATTTCCATTCCACATTATTAATGGATGCCAAATCCAATAGTATCTTCCAAGATCAATACCAACACTTGCAGCAACAAAAGTATAGCCCAAAGCTGCAGTTAATAATGCCGGTCGTGTGATAAGATGGTATTCTTCTTTATGCATAATATGACCAAGAGCGGCAGTTGTAAAACCACCAGCAGCAAGTGCAACTCCGGCAGCTACATCAATTCCAATCCAAATACCCCATGGGAATTGGTTAGAAAGATTAGTAACAGCACCAATTCCAAAAATTAATCTGATTAGAACAAAAATTATTCCTATAAGCGCAATTACACTTAATAGTATAACTGTAGGAGTAAAATATTTTCTTGGCAGCGGTACAGCTTTCATATGTTCACTCATTATTTTTCCTCCTCATGTTCATTCTTACGATTTTTGTTTAACCACATCACACCGCCAAGTAATGCGTATAATGCTATCGGTGGAACAAAATAAGCAAATATGCCGTGTTGTATTGCTTCACTTACACCCGGAGCTGTATTATTATCCAATTTTGGAAATTGCAGTTCCGAAAAATCTCTGCCGGCAAGATACATCCAGCTTGTACCACCAACTTCGTATTCTCCAAAAACATGATTTATATATTTTTCCGGATAGAGACTGATTTTTTGGTGTGCAAGATCAACCAAATCTTCTCTTCTGCCGTATGTTAATACTTCCATCGGACAAATTTCAACACAAGCTGGTAGTAATCCCTCTTTAGTTCTTTCAAAACAAAAATCACATTTACGGATTTCGGGATGTAATGCTTTTTCAAATTCGAATGCTGGAATTTGGAATGGACATGCAACCATACAATAACGGCAACCTATGCATTTATCAGTATCCCAAATTACCGAGCCGTTTTCTTCTTTTGAAAATGCACCAACAATACATGCAGAAACACATGCCGGTTTATCGCAATGCATACATTGCACTTTTACATTAACCGGAAAAGAACCGAAATCTTTTGCCGGGTATTCGTTAACAACTGTCAAAGCTTTATCATCCGGGCGTCTCATACTTTTAAATACTGATCTGTCATCATAAGATTCTAATGGAGGGGTAGATAAATTGTGAGCTGTTTTACAAGCCCATTCACATTTTCTGCAGCCAATACAAACAGTAGTATCTACAAGCACACCCATCCTATTTTCATCGAGAATATTTTTTGGACCGGCTTTGGCTGGTTTTGATGATAATCCAGTAATTCCGGCACCAAGAATTGCGCTAGTTTTTAGGAAATCTCTCCTTGATTGATTAGCCATTTATTACCTCATAAGTTTAAGGTCGAGAGCAAAAGTTTAATAGAATATTGGAGATTTATATCCATTTCTAACTTACAATAAATTTGTATGCCAATCAATTATCAGTTAAAAAGGTGATTAATTTTAAGCAATATCTTTATTTCTGTTTCATTTTTGATTACTTTCACCCCTCAATTTAGAGAATTTTATATCAATAGTGGGAATGATGAAAAATAAAGATTTACCTAAACTTCGTGAAAAGATAAGCAGTATTGATTCTGATATTATCAAGTTACTTGCAAATAGAAGAAAACTAAGCAAAGAAGTTATTATTGCAAAAGAACAAGGGAAAAATCCAATTCGTGATCAGAAAAGAGAAGAAGAACTGTTAGAGTATTTGATTAAACAAGGTAAAAAAGTTGGACTGGATTCGAATTTTTTATCAAAAGTTTTTTATGAAATAATCGAAGATTCTGTCCGTCTACAGCAAAGTTATGTTCAATCTTCACTTAATCAAAAAGATAAAAAAAATAATTTTGTTCGAGTTGCAATTCAAGGAATTGAAGGTGCATATAGTTTTCTTGCAGCAAAAAAATATTTTGTTCATTCCGGACTTACATTAAATTTTGTATATAAGAAGAGATTTGATGAGGTAATTGAATCGGTTGAAAAAGGTGAAGCAGATTATGCTGTTCTGCCAATTGAAAATACAACATCAGGTGGAATAAATGAAGTTTATGATCTTTTGCTCCATACAACATTAGCTATTGTAGGTGAAGAAAAATTTCAGGTAAAACATTGTTTGGTTACATTAAAAGACATTCAGCTTGAAAAAATTAAAAAAGTTTATGCACATCATCAGGCGGCAGCACAATGTAGCAAATTCTTAGAATCTATTCCAAATGCTTCTGTTGAATATTTTGCTGATACAGCTATGTCTGTTCAAAAAATTAAAGAAGAAAAGAATAATTACTTTGCGGCAATAGCTAGCGAAGAAGCAGCCAAACTTTTTGGTGTAAAGATCATCAAAAAAAATATAGCAAATCAGTCCGATAATTTTACACGATTTTTAATTGCATCCCGTAAACCGGATAATATAGATCCAAGAATACCATGTAAAACTTCAATTATAATGGCTACTTCTCATACACCAGGTTCACTTGTGGATGCATTGAATGTGTTTAGAAAATTTAATGTAAACTTAACCAAACTTGAATCACGCCCCATAATTGGTAATCCTTGGGAAGAAATGTTTTATCTTGATTTCGAAGGAAACATTAATGACGAACTTGTACAGAAAGTGATTGATGAGCTTGGTCAGTTTACAAGATTCATGAAAGTTTTAGGAAGTTATCCATCTCAAGAATTGGTAAAAACAAAATTGGAATTACATAAATTATTGGAAGGAAGTACTAAAGAGAAGCTTTCAACTGAAAAACAATCTGAAACTAAATCACCGGTTGTAAAAAAACAAAAGAGTTATAAATTAGCTAGTCGGGAGTATAAACCGGAAGATACTATAATTAAAGTGCGCGATGTATTAATCGGCGGTAATAATTTTGTAGTGATTGCCGGTCCTTGTTCAGTAGAATCCCGCGAAATGATTATGGAATGTGCATCAGAATTAAAGGAGAATGGCGGACAAATATTACGAGGAGGATGTTTTAAACCAAGAACATCTCCATACAGTTTTCAAGGTTATGGAATGGAAGCTCTCGAAAATTTAACCGATGCTGGTAAAATATATCAAGTACCGGTGGTTACAGAAGTTCTTGATACCGAGCATGTTGCAATGGTTGCTAAAACAGCAGACATATTGCAAGTTGGTGCACGCAACATGATGAATTTTGCATTACTAAAAGAAGTAGGAAAAACACATCGGCCGGTATTGTTAAAAAGAGGATTGATGGCTTCGATAGAAGAATTACTGAATGCTGCTGAATATATTCTTGCACAAGGTAATAGACAAGTTATTTTGTGTGAACGTGGAATACGTACTTTTGAAACAGCTTCACGCAATACACTTGATATTGGCGCAGTTCCAATTTTAAAAGAGCTAACACATTTACCAATAATAGTTGATCCGTCACATGCAATTGGGCAGAGAAACAAAGTTGTACCGCTTGCCAAAGCTGCAAAAGTTGTAGGTGCTCATGGCATTATGGTAGAGATGCATCCAAATCCCGAGAAGGCAATGAGTGATGGCGAACAATCATTGTACTTTGAACAATTTGAAGAAATGATGAGGGATTTATATAAACTATAAATTACAGAAATAATTTAGATTGGAAATAAACCATATAAAAATTAGCATTAGTTTTAGTAAAAGTAATACCATACTTAAAACCAAGTCCTAATTGAAATCCTTTTTGTAAATCATTTACAAAATCTAATCCGCCTAACAAACTGAATTGTGTACCGGGCATCCATTCGTTTACTTCAAAAGTTCTATCATTCAAATAAATTATTCCGGCAGTTTCTTCAAGAAATATTAAGCTATTTAATTTTTGCTGAATCACAGCATCAATAGAAAATAATTTCATAAACGGGTATACTCTACCTTGTCTGTTTTCTGGAAGAAAATATTCCAGTTTTCTTAAATAAGTAAAACCGGTTCTAATCATTAGATCTTCAGAAAACCAAAGAGTAAAATCTACAAATAGATTTCCTCCGAGTGCTGTAAACGATGGGGAATTACTTGAAATTTCTCCCAATCCGATTGAAGCCCCGAAATTAACTTTTTCAATTTGTGGGTAATTTATATTTACAAATAAGAAAAGAAAATATAATATTAGAAATATTCGTCTCAGCATTTTGTTTATTAAATAATTTTTCTTTTTGTCAATCCAAACTAAATAAAATATTAGGAGGATGAAATGGAAAAATCATTATATCATTATAAAGCTTTTGTCACTGAAGTATATGATGGTGATACATGTACTGTGGATATCGATCTGGGTTTACATATAACAATTAAAGATGAAAAAATCAGATTGAATAGAATTAACGCTCCGGAAATGAAAGGTGCTAAAAAGGAAAAAGGTACAAAATCAAGAGATTTTTTAAGAGAACAAATTCTGAACAAGGAAATATTTATTAAGACTATAAAAGACCAGCAAGAAAAATATGGAAGATATTTAGGTGAAATATTATTAAAAACAAAACCAGATGAGTATATAAATATCAATGATTTAATGGTAGAAAAAGGATTTGCCGAATATAAATCTTATTAACATTTGCTAATAATGAATTGTAAACCAAACGGTTTTTTGATAAGGATCGGTTTTCTTTACACGGTGTTTTTTGTGAGAAGGAATTATAATGTAATCACCTGGTTTAAGCTGAGTTATATTTTCATCTTCAAATTCTAATTCAGCACTTCCAGACATAAGCAGAACAAATTCATTTTTATCTTGATCATACCAAAATCCGTCGGGTGAGGAATGTGCTTCAGAAACAATCCTTTCTAATTTGAAGTTATTCGTTTTAAGTAGATCTTCAAAAAATTCAGTTTCTAATTTATCGGGAATATTTTCAAATATATTTTTTATTATCATTTTTAATCGGTTTTAATATAAAACTCATAGTTGGTCAGGGAAATCTATTATAATGATTTAAAATTCAATATTTGAAAAAATTTCTTTTAATGTTGTTTCTATTAATGTATTAGCAATAATTATTGACTTAGTGGCTTTCATTTTATTACTCTGATTTGATAGTGTGAAAATCTCTACCGCTTGGGTTTTGGAAAATGGTTAAATCAAATTGATTAACCACAGCAAGGATATGATCGAATATATCAGATTGAATATTTTCATATACATTCCATTCGGTTGTATTAGAAAAAACATAAATTTCAATTGGTAATCCTTCTGATCCGGGAGGTAGCTGTCTGACCATAAAAGTTAAATCTTTTCTTATATCTTCTCTTTGTTTTAAGTATTCGGTTAAATATGCACGGAATGTTCCTATATTGGTTAAACGACGTCCGTTAATCAGAATTTTCTCATCATATTTTTTTTGTAGATTATATTCAGCTACTTCTTTTCTTTTTTGTTTTATGTAATCTCTTATTAAAGCATAATCTTCATACTTACTTAACATTTCATCCGTACAGAATTTAATTGAATTCTGATCAATGAAAATTGATCTTTTAATTCTTCTTCCGCCGGTTAAAGTCATACCGCGCCAATTTTTAAATGAATCTTCTATCAATTTATAAGTTGGAATTATCGTTATAGTTTTATCCCAATTCTGAACTTTAATAATGTTAAGAGAAATATCGATAACATTACCATCAGCACCGTATTTAGGTACTTCAACCCAATCACCGATTTTTACAAGATCATACGTAGAAATTTGAATGCTGGCAACAAATGAAAGAATGGTATCACGGAATACAAGCAGCAAAATTGCAGTAAGTGCTCCTAATCCGGTTAGTATTGTCCATGGAGATTCACCTACTAATGTTCCGATTATCAAAATAAAACCGAATATGAATACAATTATTATTAAAACTTCGATGTAACTCTTAATCGGGCGTTCTTTATAGTTTTCACTTTTTTGATAATAGTCGCTAACAGCTGTTAATAGTGCACTTACTGTAAGTACAATTGTTAATATCGCTAGTGAACCTAGAATCCTATCTAAAAGCAGTTTGATATCAGGAATTAGATAAGTATAATTAGCAATTACTGCCAATGGTGCTAGGTAAGAAATTCTTTTTAAGACTTTTGAAGAAAAGAAAATATCATCGACTTGATTCTTTGTTGTTTTTATTAGTTTCCTAATTAATCTTAAAACAATTTTATTTAGGAAGTAATAAGCTGCAATAGATAAAAGTAAAATGAAAAGAAACTTCATCTCATTATCCAGCCATATATTGGTGTAAATCCATTTACGGATGTTTTCAATCATAGTTACCTAATAATATTTTTGAATTAATTCAAAAGTACAAAAATTTTGACTGAAGCAATTGAAATCTAATTACTATATTATGCCAATTAAAAATTTGATGAGATGAAAAAAGAAAATATAAAAGCATATCTAGCTTGGATAGCAATATGCATAATCTGGGGAACTACATATTTAGCAATAAGAATTGGTGTTGAAGATTTACCGCCACTCCTTTTTGCCGGAATGCGTTGGCTTATAGCCGGACCCATACTATTTACCATTTTAAGATTGAAAAATTTTGAATTACCCGATAAAAAAGATTTAATTCCATTAGCAATTATAGGTATTGCACTTTTAGGAGTAGGAAACGGTCTAGTTGTATTTGCTGAACAATGGGTCCCAAGCGGTTTAACTGCCTTATTAATTACAACTGTACCATTCTGGATGGTTGGAATGGAAGCAGTTAGTAAAAAAGAGTATAGTATAAATTCTAAAGTAATTATTGGTCTCATACTTGGTTTTATTGGCGTTGGATTAATATTCGGCGGTGATATAGATAAATTGTTCGACCCATCATATTTAGGAGGTATTATGGGATTGATGATTGCAGAGATTGGCTGGTCAGCTGGAACAGTTTATTCTAAATATAAAAAAGTAGCGTCGCACCCACTTATGAGCGCTTCAATTCAGATGACTATTGCCGGTGCATTAATGACAATAATTGGATTTATTATTGGAGAAGGTTCTGATCTCAATTTTACTAATGAAAGTTTTGGAGCTTTTATTTATTTAGTAATTATCGGTTCATTAATTGGTTATGCATCTTATATATATGCAATAGCACATTTACCGGTTTCATTGGTTTCCACATATGCATATGTAAATCCTATTATTGCACTTGTTCTGGGCTGGTTAATTTTGGATGAAGAATTTACGTATATAATTATTATTGCAACTGTAATTATTTTATTTGCTGTTGGTATTGTTAAAAAAGGAAGTGAGAGTAATTTAAAAACTGTTAAGTAAATCTATTTAGAATATAATCCGCCGGTTTGTGTCATCCAATCAGCAATTTTTTCAACAGCACTTAAAACATTATTATCTGATACATCCAATTCCATTTTTTGAAGAATAGATTCGTGATATATTCTTTTGATTTCATTCTGTTCCTCTACAAAAAGTTGAATTTCATCATATTGAGCCGGATTACCAGAAATTTTAATTCTTTCTTTGCGTGCTTCAATAAAAGATTCAGAAGTTCTTGTACACAGTATCAAATGAAAACCAAGTTTATCAAGCCGGTTTTCAAGCCATCTGAAGTCATATTCGCGATTCTTATATTTACGCTGATAAAGTTTAGTTGATAAATGAAAACGATCTATTATCCACGAATAATATTTCTGCAGTTCAAATAATTTTATCCATGTTCTGTAAGTCTCCATTGCTTGTTCTTCTTCTTCCCGATTGAAATTGATCAATCCTCGTCCCCACGGAAAATTTGTGAATGCACACCATTCAGCAGATATAATAGGGGAATGATATTTATATTTTCTTGCCCCTACTATTTTGGGATGTTCATTTAGAGCAAAAGCGATTTCTGTTTTTAGTGTAAGACGTGTTCCTTCTAAAATAATTTTAGGACAAAGTTTTTTAGAATTGTGATCACAACTTGCTGTTATAGAAGAATTATTATTCACTGATATTCAATATTCTAATATTTACTAAGATTTTAATATTGTATATGATAATCGAAAATATAAAATCAACTGCTTAAATATTATGTAAATATCAATAAGTGAAATGTTTAATCTGCTCACCTTTTTTACCGATGTCTGTCATAGCTTCTATTCCAATATCAAGATGCAAATCAAGAAATTTCTGTGTAACAATTTTATCGGATTGTTCAGTTTTAACTCCTTCGGCAAACATTGGGAGATCTGATACAAGTAGAAGTGCGCCGCGAGCAATTTGATTTGCATAACCTACGATAAATAAAGTCGCGGTTTCCATATCAATTCCAATTGCACCAAGTTTTCTTAAATATTTTTTAAAATCGGTATCCCACTCCCACACTCTTCTATTAGTTGTATAAATCACACCGGTTCTGTATTCAATTTTTCTTTTAATGATTTTATCGGAAACAAATTTATGAAGTTTAAATGATGGTAAAGCCGGTACTTCAGGAGGAAAATAGTCATTACTAGTTCCTTCACCTCTTATAGCAGCAATAGGTAGAATAAAATGTCCAATTTCAGCCGAATGTTTTAATCCGCCGCATTTGCCTAAAAAGAGAACACCTTTTGGTGCTCTTGCAAAAAGCAGATCCATTATTGTTGCAGCATTTGGTGAACCAATTCCAAAATTAATTATTGATAATCCATTATTATTAGTTGCTGATTGCATCGGCCGTCCTACGCCTTTAATCTCACAATTAAATCTTTCTGAAAATTTTGTAACATAATTATGAAAATTTGTTAAAAGCAGATAATCACCAAAATCATCAATATTAGTTCCCGTATAACGAGGAAGCCAATTTTTTGCTATTTGTAGTTTTGTTTTCATGTTATTTATAATTTTTTTATGATTTAATTCTTTCTTTTAAAAAAATATCAATCTTTAACGCAATTAATGCAAATAAATATCCGATTATTGAACCAATTATAGCACCGCCAAATACATCGGATGGATAGTGCACTCCGCAATAAGGTCGTGATAAAGCAATTAAAAAAGCAGAAGAATATAAAATCCATTTTAGTTTTGGAAAAAGGATTGCAAAAAATACAGCAGCGGCAAAATTGTTTACAGCATGTGATGAAGGGAAAGAATATGACTCTGTACAGCCAACTAAAATGTTTACATCAGGCAGAACATTGCATGGTCTTATCCTTGCAAAATAATCCTTAAGTAGAAAACTGCTTAGTTGATCTGATACCGTTATTAAAAATAGTGCAGATATAGAAGCAATTTTCCCTATTCTACCCCCCTTAAAGAATGCAATCAATAATAGTATTAAATAAGTTAGGTACCAGTGTTTTACATCGGTAATAAAAACAAAAAACTTATCAAATAGTGGATTGGATAAGGTGTGGTTTATGAAATAAAAGAGGGTTGTGTCAATACTATAAAGAAAGTCTATCATCTATTTTTTTTGATTATTGTTTAAAAAATTGTTATCTAAAACAGACTTTTTTTGTTTTTTTCATAGAAAGTAGTCAAATTTAACATCGGCGTAAAGTTAGTATTGTTATTTGAGTTTTTAAAGCGGAATTATTCGAAAAATATTGTAGGTAAAATGCAGACCACAGCGGTAAATAAAAGCACCAATACACAAACAAGCACCAAAACATTAAGTAAAACTGTAGAAATAAAATTAAAAGAATATATTAAAGAGGAAAATAAACGCTTAGTAATCGGTCCTTTTCAGTCTCTTGCTAAGTTTACTGCTTTCTCTGGTATTGTTTCTCTAATTTTTGAAGTACGATTTTTTACACAACATAGTGTTGAAGTATATATATCCCGGCTTACATCTGTTTTAGTAGCTTTTATTCTTCTTTTAATTTCTAATTCAAAATTTGGTAAAAAGCACCCGGTACTATTAATACATATTTTATTAATATCTATCATATCAACATTCGGATTGATGATTTATTTATATCCGAACACACTGATATTTAATTCACACATAATTAGTTTAATAATTTTTACTGCTGCACTCTTCTTAAGCTGGGAAGTATCAAATCAAATTGTAGTTGCTATCTATTATAACGTAGTATTTGCGGCATCAATCTTATTTAATAATAATAGTGTTTATATGATGCCGAATATGGTTGAATCAGTAATTCTTGTTCTTGTAATAAGTGTAATGGCAATAGTAGCAAGTTATATCAATTACCGCCTACGGCATGAATCATTAATGAAAGGATACGAAGTTGCATTATCAGAAAAGAAATTTAGAAATATTTTTGAAAATTCTGCCGAAGGGATTTTTCAAATTAACAGCAGTGGAAAATTGATTACTGTAAATCCAGCTTTTATTAAAATGCACGGTTATTCCAGCGAAGATGAGGTTATAAGATTGAATATGATTAAAGACCTCTTCATCAGACAATCTGATTGGGAATTACTTTCTAAATTGTTAGAGAAACAAGGCAAAGTTAGAAATTACCGTGTTCAATTCCGTAAAAAAGATGGTTCGGAAATTACTGTACGGATGAATGTAAGGATTAATATTGATGATGACGAAACGATGATTTACGAAGGAAGTCTTCAAGATATTACACAGCAAGTTCAAGCAGAGAATGAAAGACAAAAAGCATTAGAGGCATTGCGTCAGGAAAAAATGAAAGCTGATACTGCTGCTAAAAAAGCTCAGCAAGAAAGCAACTATAAAACAAAGTTTCTTGCTAACATGAGTCATGAAGTACGTACTCCTATGAATTCTGTTATGGGATTTTTAACATTGATAGAGAATGATTTATTTGAAAATACAGATGAACTAAAAACCTTTGCACGGGATGCTAGATTTGCAGCCGAATCTTTATTGGATATTATTAACAATATTCTTGATATATCAAAAATAGAAGCCGGAAAGATGGATTTGGATGAGGTAGAATTTGATATTAGAAATGAAGTTCACCGTGTAATGTCAATTATTGGACAAACGGCAAAGCAAAAATCTTTAACATTGGAAGAATCAATTGATGAAAATATCCCTAATATTTTAATTGGCGATCCTACACGATACAGACAAATTATTTTGAACTTACTTAGTAACGCTATCAAATTTACAGACTACGGTAAAATTTCTCTAACTATTAAAGTTAAATCAAAAACTAATAACTTCATTGAATTGACTAATATAATTGAAGATACCGGACATGGTATACCGAGTGAAAAATTACAATTGCTTTTTGAACCGTATGTTCAAGTTAAAAGTAAGAAAAGTAAAAAAGAGGGTACCGGTTTAGGTTTAGTTATTTCTAAAGAATTTGTAAAGCTTATGCACGGAGATATAAATGTTGAAAGTAAAGTCGGGGTTGGCAGTAAATTTATTTTTACTGTTAAATTAAGATTACAAAACAGTGAAAGCTTTGATAAATTAACATTAGAGATGCCTACAGAGCAAGAGCAAACAGTAGATAATAAAACTTTATCCTTAAATAATGTTATCGAAAAAGTTGAACCAAATAAAACAAATGAATTAAGGAAACGAATATTACTTGTTGAAGATAATCCAATAAGCCAGAATTTAGAAATGAAAATATTAAGAGAAGTTGGATATGATGTAGAAGCTGTATCCAACGGGCATGATGCTATCGAGGCAATAAAAACCGGTACTTTTGATATTGCTCTAATGGATGTTGAAATGACCGATATGGATGGAATAACCGCTACTAAAAAAGTTAGAGAATTACCCGGTAAAACTGGATCACTCCCAATAATTGCAGTCACTGCTCATTCAAGTATGAAAGATCGTGAAAAATGTTTAGCTGCCGGTATGGATGATTACATAGCAAAACCTATTAATATTCACTTTCTTAAACTAACTATTGATCAATGGTTAAATACTAACCGCTGATTTACATTTTTTCCCTGAACTACTTTTTATAAATTTGTGCCACACTTATAACAATACTTGGAATAAATATGCTTTCAAAAGACTACATTACTCTCGAAGAAAAATATGGAGCTCACAATTATCATCCGTTGCCGGTTGTACTTGCAAAAGGAGAAGGTGTTTTTTTATGGGATGTTGAAGGGAAAAAATATTATGATTTTCTTTCTGCATATTCTGCTGTTAATCAGGGGCATTGCCATCCGAAAATTATTGATACTATCATCGAACAAGCAAAAAAATTAACTCTTACATCTCGTGCATTTTATAATAACCAACTTGGTCCGTACGAAAAATATATAACTGAATTTTTTGGTTATGAAAAAGTGTTGCCGATGAATTCCGGTGCTGAAGCAGATGAAACTGCAATTAAACTTTGCAGACGTTGGGCTTATGACAAAAAAGGGATTCCTGAAAATGAAGCGAAAATTATTGTTTGCCTCGGAAATTTTCATGGCAGAACAATTACCGTTATTTCTATGTCGAATGATCCGGATTCTTACAAAGGTTTTGGTCCGTATACTCC
>CAYXKL010000009.1:0-31179 GCA_964464825.1 uncultured Melioribacter sp.
TTGGTAAATTTTTTAAATAAATATCATATTTATTATCACCTCCCTCACCATTATCAAAGGGCGGCGGCGGATACCCGAGTATGTTCACTTCGTAATTGTAAGATGAATCAAAAGCAGCAGCCAATTCATCAACATCATAACCCGGTTTGTCATTCCCCGATTTATTAAAATGGATTCTGAAACGACCAGAAAGAGTTACAACGCTCGTATCAGCTACGGGTCTTTGTAAAAGTGAATTCAAAACCATTTTCTGCTTTGGATTAAATAAATTCAAATTATTTTTCACTTCATTTATTAAACCAGTCAAGCATTTTTCATTTTCATTTTCATTTTCCCAAGTTATTTTAATGCCTTCTGTTTGAAGCGGCTGCATTACTGATATAAACAAGTTATAAAGCGAGTCTGTATTTTGAGAAAAAATATTTGTGGTAATAATAAATAATAAAAGAAATGTATGTTTTTTCATTTAATTTGTTGAAAGTTAATACGATGATTAATTGTATCTGTATAGATTAAAAAATCCATCTTTCTATTTAACGGCATAACAATATAACTATTGATGTTTTTGGATTCAAAGATATCTTCAACTTCTACATTCCGCAATCTGACATCTAAGGTTACTCTTTTTAACTTCCCATTTATAGAATCGTACATTAGAATTGAATTAGAATTTTCACCATCAATATACTTTGTCATTCCAGACTGAAGAACAAATTTATTTATTGTAATATTTTTCTGTTTATTATTTGATAATAATGTTACTGATGTTGAATCATCTTTACTGAAAGAAGCGATAGTAATATTTTCTTTAATATTTTTATCATTAAAACAGTTTATATCAATCTGGAATTTCGAAATAACCGAGAAATAAGCTAACTGTTTTACATCAGTTACATTTCTATTAAATGTAGCTTGTTTTAATATTACAGAACTTGCCGGTCGTGTGAAATAGAAAATCTCTTTGTACATATCAAGTAACAGAGAACCGTTTTCTACATTTTGTGCAATTTCCGTCACACCGGAATTCAAATATCTGAAATCTCTAAAATCAAAAGATTGGAGGAATAACATTTTATTCTTGTTTATAAGCACATAAATTGTTTGCCGGTCTTTTAATCGGTCGCTGGTAATTTTCAAATCTGAAATGGGACCATCTGTATAATGAACACGTCTTGTATAATCACCGTTTTTAAAATTTACTCGCAGTAGTTCAATATGATTACCTCCAATTGTGTAGCAATAAAATGTTTTTTCAATAGATCTGGAATCATCTACTATAATATTTTTTGAGTTCTGTAATAATGGAAAGGAATAAAAATTAACTGATGGTCTATTAAATCTTGATGTAAGTATATTAAGGGTATTTAGCGCTTCATCTCTAAAATATAAATCAAAAATATTATCATTACCTAAATCAAATAATCCTAAGTTTGCTGCACTTTCACCAATAGAAATTGAAAAACTATTTTGATAAATATTAATTTTATCAATAATGTAAACAATACCGTTTTTATTTAACAAACAAAGTTTCCTCCCGCCTCTATCAATAAATGAAGAAATATCAACTAATCCCTCTTTTCTTAAATAAAGTACAGGATTGTAAAAGCTATTTCCTGATTTCCCGAATAACAAATAAACATTATCTTCGGATAGATATGCAATATCATTGTAGCCGTCTGCATTAAAATCCAAAATAGTATATTCTTCCGGCATCCCTTCTGTAGAAATATTTATTTTCTCAAAAAACGAAGAAACAGAATCGCCTACTAGTATTTGAAAATTCTTATTGTTTATATAAATAATATCAGTAAAGCCATCACTGTTAATATCATCTGCTTTAATATTTTTTATTTGAGTTTCAAATCCCAATGAACGGGATTCGCTGAAATTACCTTTTCCGTCGTTGTAAAAAAGCATTATAGAATTATTTAATAAGTTGGCAGCAGCAATATCAGGATATGAATCATAGTCAAGATCAATGAATGCATGAAAATTATAAGCAGTTTTATTACTGATATTAATTTCTTTTAATGATTTTGTAACTTCTTTTATAATTGATAATCCTTCGAACGAACCTCCCGAGATAAGTAATTCTGATTTACCGTCACGATCAATATCAGCAGCGTCAATGTTAGATGGATATGAATTTAATTTAAGTCTATTTAATATTGATATACTTCCATTTTTGGAAAAGCTAACTATACCAACTTGACGGTTACTTCTTGAAATAAATCCGTAGCTTCTTCCGGAACTTTTGTTCGATTCTAATAAACGCAGTTCACTAAATTTTATTCCTGAATTTCTTATGATTGGTTTAGCATATTTTGATTTATCCCATGCTTGCGAAACATAATTAGTCGTCGATTGGTCAGCCAAAAATAAATCACGCCATCCGTCATTATTGAAATCGATTGGGAATAAAGAGACTTGATTTTGTAGAGTAGAAAATTCATTCAGATTGCAAAATCCATCGATAGGAATTTGTGCTGATGTGTTTAAATAAAAAATTATTAATAAGAAAAGAATTTTAATTTCTATCGGATATTTTTTCAAGGCGCGCTTTTCTTCTCTTAAGTGCTTCTTCAAATCTGCGTTTCTCATCATCGTTTTCGGGAATAATTTCAAAAGTTTCTACCGGTTTAAGATTTTCATCTACACTAACAAAAGTTAAATATGCTGTATTTGTATGAATTCTAATTCCTTCAATTAAAGACTCTGCAAATACTTTTACACCAACTTCCATTGATGTTTTAAATGCTCTATTTACAGATGCAACTAAAGTTACAGCATTTCCTAATTTTATCGGATGATGAAAATCAATTCTATCAACAGATGCAGTAACACAAACTCTTTGAGAATGTTTTGCAGAAGATAATGCCGCACATATATCAATCCAATGCATTAACTGTCCACCTAGCAAATTACCAAGCTGATTTGTGTGATGCGGTAGAACCAGTTCGGTCATTGTAACAATTGATTCACTTACTTTTTTGCTTTTTTTTATCATACTTCTTTTAAAGCTGCGATGATAAATTCTGTTCTAATTCTTGAATTTCTTTTGCATTCGGATCATCAGGATATCTGCTTAAAAATGTGCTAATATCTGCAAGGGCTTCATTTTTTAAATCTTTACGTAATTCTATTTTAATTTTATTATATAGTGCCATTGGGGCGTATTTTGTATCGTGATAGGTTTCAAACACTTGTGCATAATATTTCATAGCAGCTCTTTCATATTCCATCTTTTCATAAATAACCGCACTCTGAAAATCTTTCTCTGCTAACTTATCATTTAATTCTTTGATTTTATTTTCTGCATTTTCCACTTTATTGCTTGATGGGAAAAAATCGATAAATGCCTGATATTCTTCAATTGCTTTTTTGGTGTATGTCTGGTCTAATTGATACGGAGGAGATAATTCATAATAAGATTCAGCGAGCATAAATTGTGCTTCAGGAACAAATGGGCTTGCCGGTGTATTCCGAATTAATTTGCTGAATTCGTATGCTGCAAGCAAAAATTGTTCTCGCTTAAAGTAAGTCATCCCCAAATAAAACTGTGCATCATCATTAACAGCACTTCCCGGAAATTGAAGTGTAATATTTTGAAATTCATTAACTGCCACATCATAATCTTCTTCATTATAAAGGTTCATAGCGTAATTAAAATATTCATCTGCGTTATATTTACTGGTGTCAACAGAACTTGAGCATCCAGCAATTATTATAATGGTTAATAATAAAGTGAAAAATAATTTTGTTATAGACAATTAATACTCCTTCTAAAATTCATTTATGTAAAAATACTTAAAATGCGTAAGCTGTAAAAATTCAATAATAGTTATTTACCTCTTACAGTAAATAATAATATAACTGTTGTAATTAAAGTCCCAACAACGAGAATCGGTTCCAAAAGATTTGATAATACTGAGGATTCCGGCAAGATACCTTTTGTAAAATTCAGCGATGGATTTTCTACGAAATTAATATCATCAACATTAACCGTATCCGTATAATCACTAATTAATTCTTTTGAAAGCTTAAGTACACCATCTTCAGTATAATTCACTAATGAATAATTGGTAATAGTTCTTTGTGTAAGATAATTCCCGAATAAACCATCCTGGAATATTTCACCATATTTAGTTTTAATATTAGTAAGTGTGTAAACAAGTTTTTTTGATTGATTTTCTTCTGTTTGAATTTTATAACCCAAATTGGAAAATGCCGATATAATTTTACCATTCAAAAATTGAAAATCTACCGGTGAAGAAATCTCTATATAAATTGGACTTGCTTTGCTGATATTTAATGAATCTATTTTTGTAACTGATTCTTCTATAAGAGAATAAACTATATCCAGATTTGTTTTAATCTGAGAAGAAATGATACTGTTTAATAAAAAAACGAAAAAGAAAATTTTTTTGAGATTCAATTTCTTCTGCTTGTTAAGTGATGAATTCAAATTAGATATTAAGCAATGTAAATTCAAACTAAAAACAAGTTTGTAATAAATTATCTTCTTCCGGCTGCTATTTCTTGTAACCTTTCAATTCTTTCTTCAATTGGAGGATGGGTAGAAAATAATTTCATTAAAGATCTGCCGGTAAGCGGATTAACAATGAACATATGAGCAGAAGAAGCACCGGCATGAGCCATCGGAAGCATTTTATTTGCTTGGGATAACTTATTAAGAGCTGATGCTAAGCCAAGAGGTTTACCTGAAATTTGAGCACCGCCCTCATCTGCCATATATTCACGCGAACGTGAAATTGCCATTTGAATCATAACTGCTGCAATAGGTGCAATAATTAAGAGTGCTAATTCATAAAAAATATTTCCACCTCTGTCGTCATCGCGGCTCTGCCCACCGAACATAGCAGCATAACCGGCCATTCTTGCAACAAATGTAATTGTACCAACCAATGTTGCTGCTACTGTACCAACTAGAATATCTCTATTTTTAATGTGAGTTAATTCGTGGGCAATCACTCCTTCAAGTTCTTCTTTATTCAATATTTTCATTATGCCAGTAGTAACTGCTACCGCACTATGCTGTGGATTTCTTCCGGTTGCAAATGCATTTGGTGTTGGATTATCCATCACATATACTTTAGGCATAGGTAGTTCTGCTTTCATTGCAAGTTTCTCTACTGAATCAAACAACTGCGGATAATCATTTTTGGTAACTTGATGCGCACGATACATTGTTAAAACGATTTTATCTGAAAACCAATATGAACCGAAATTCAATGCTAATGATATTAAAAATGCAATCATCATTCCCGATTGACCTCCTAATAGATTTCCCACAAGGAGGAACAATACCATCATAACTGTCATTAATATAACTGTCTTAAAACTGTTCATTTTTACTCCTGAATTTTATATTTATTACAAAATTATAAACTAATTGATACCATCGTCAAGCTGAACATTCTAACAGAAATTGAATTATAATTGTTCCATAGAATAAATTAGCAAGATATTATATTACCTTGCCTTTATAATCAATAATCTTTAAAATCGTGCGTCAATTTTAGGAATTATATGCGTAATAAAACAGCAGTCTTTTTATTTCTCTTTTCAATAAGTACAGTTTTACCGCAAAATACATATGAATTTTTAAGACTTGATGTTAGTCCGCGTGCTGCTGCTCTAGCCGGCAGTTATGTTTCGAACAATGATGACCCAAATGTAATGTTTTATAATCCGGCTGGTATTAACATGCTTACAAACACACCAGCTTCATTTTCATTTATGAAACATTTAATGGATATAAATTCTGCATCGCTGGTTATTTCCAAAGAATTTGAATCAATTGGAAAATTTGCCGCTGCTGTTAAATACATTAACTATGGAGAATTTACAAAAGCTGATGAAAACGGGATAAAGACCGGAAATTTTGGTGCCGGAGATTTTGCTTTGATAGTAGGATACGGAAACCAGCTTGACAGCAATTTCTATTACGGGGCAAATGTAAAATTTATTTATTCCAGTATTGATGAATATTCATCAAGTGCGGTTGCTGTTGATCTTGGTTTGCATTATGCATTTCAAGAATCAAATTGGAATTTTGGTTTCTCTGTATTAAATCTCGGGACACAACTTTCATCATATATCGACACCTTTGAAGATCTACCATTAGATATTAGACTTGGATTCAGTAAACAATTGGAAAATCTTCCATTTAAATTTTACTGGTCGTTCAACAGATTGAATGAAAAACAAGATGATTTTTTCAGCAGATTCAAACAAATCTCTTTCGGCGGTGAATTCAAATTAGGTCAAAGTTTCAGATTAAGATTTGGTTATGATAGTGAGAAAAGAAAAGAATTGAAAATTGGAACAACTGCCGGTCTTGCCGGATTCAGTTTGGGTGTTGGTTTTAGTGTTAGTACATATATAATTGATTATTCATTCTCATCACTTGGTTCTATTGGTTCACTCCATCGATTTGGTGTTTCAACAAATTTATAATTAGCAAATTATACTATCATCAATTTGGACTTATTGGATTTTTTAAATAGACTTCCCTATCTTTATTTCAAAACCAAACATTTCTAATCTAAACATTGGAGGTCAAATGTTAAACCTCAAACCAATCATTAAAATAACTGTTTTACTTCTTATCACATCATATTCAATTTTATCACAAACAAAACTCGGCAGTTTGAAGTATGATGATTTTAAGAAACCGCAATTTTGCGGAACATCGTGCCATACAGATTTTTATCAGCAATGGAAACAAGCGATGATGTCCCAAGCATACACACACGATTGGGATGAAATAGAATATTTCAAACTTGCTGTACCGCATGCAGAGAAAGATGAAAAAGTTGCAGAAGTAAAAGCCGGATGCAATGGATGCCATGCACCAATGTCTTATGTTTCTGGAGATGTACCTCCTCCGTTACCTAAAATGAATTCACGAGCTAATGAATCAGTATCATGTGAAGTTTGCCATAGCATTTCCGGATACAGCGGTGATACACCATATAATTTCAATTATGTAATGGAACCGGGTAAAACAAAATTTTCCGGAAGACAACCATCTGTTAATTCTCCAGCTCATGAAATTGCTGTAAAAGATTTTATGAGAACTGGAGACTTCTGTGGAATTTGTCACAATGAAAAAAGTCCGTTTGATATTTGGGTTAAATCAACACACTTAGAATGGAAAGAAGGACCATACTACAAAGAAGGTGTGCAATGCCAGGATTGCCATATGACTAAAGGAGAATTAAAAACTGCTTCTATGGGTGCAGCTTACAAAGATGCCAAGCTTCACTTATTTCATGGTGCTCACGATCCGGGAAAAGTAAAAGGTGTTGTTGAATTACGAATAAATCCTGATATACGTGAAGCAGAACCGGGAGAAACAGTTAAGTTTACTGTTGCACTGTTCAATCAAAAGACCGGTCATAAATTCCCAACTGGTTCAGTAGAAGATAGAATTGTATGGATGGATGTACGAGCAGTAGATTCGAAAGGGAAAGAATATCATCTAGCAGTTGACAAAAAAGGTTTTGAAGGTGAAGAGTATACAATAGCCGGAGAAGTATTAGCTTATCAAGATATGGGAATTGCATTAAACGATCCTCAATTTGCTGGTGTACAGCGCGATGGAATACCAGTCGGTAATAGAATTTTTAGAATGCCCTATTTCGATCCACAAGGTAGAATGACTATCCAGCAATGGAATACTGCAAGTCTTGGCGTTGATTACCGTATTGGTCCGCGAGAAACAAAGATTGAAAATTTAACTTTCAATATTCCATATGATGCAGCTCCGGGTAAAATGACTATTACAGCAGTTCTAAATTATCAACTGCTTGTTAAACCAGTAGGAGATTTTTTAGGAGTTCCTTCATCCGAAACAGACATTTTAAAAGTAAATGAACACTCAACTGAAATTACAATTCTAGATTAAGGTGTAATCATGAGAAAAAAATATTTATCAATATTATCATTTATTATAATCTTTTTATTAATGCAGTCTGTTAGTTATGCAATACCAGCGTTCGCAAGAAAATACAATATGAGTTGTCAGACGTGTCACTCACCTTTTCCCAAATTAAAACCATACGGAGATGAATTTGCCGGGAATGGATTTGTATTAGCAGATAAAGAAGCACCACGCTATTATGTTGAAACCGGGGATCCGGAATTATCATTAATTCGCGATATACCGATAGCTTTTCGAATTGAAGCATGGACAACATATAATCTAAATAATTCAGATAAATTCGATTTTAGTGCACCATACCTTTTAAAGTTTTTATCCGGTGGTGCTCTTACTAATGATGTTGCATATTATTTCTATTTCTTCTTCAATGAAAGAGGTGATGTTGCCGGTGTAGAAGATGCATTTTTAATGTTTAATAATCTGTTTGATACCGAATTGGATCTTTACATCGGTCAGTTTCAAATTTCTGACCCGTTATTTAAAAGGGAAGTACGTTTAACATTTGAGGATTATGCTGTATACAAAGTTAAACCGGGATTTGCAAAAGCTGGATTAGTTTATGATAGAGGAATTATGCTGACATACGGATTAAACACGGGAACGGATATCACATTGGAAGTTCTCAATGGTAATGGTATAGGCGGTGCTAATTCATTCAGAATTTTTGATGATGATAATTACAAAAATTATTTCGGCAGAATATCACAAGATATTGTTGAAGGTATAAGAATTGGAGCTTTTGGATATTTCGGTAAAGAAAAGCTAAGTGATGATCTGGACAATAAATTTACAAACACCTTTAATGTTTGGGGTCCTGATTTAACACTTTCATATCAAGATAAACTTGAATTTAATTTTCAATATCTGCAGAGGAAAGATGATAAGGCAGAATTCCTTTCAAAAGAAATAAATACAAAAGGCGGATTCGGAGAACTGATTTACACACCAAAAGGCGATGAAAGTAAATGGTATGTAGCTGCACTTTATAATTGGATTGACTCTGACGATGATGATTTAGATTATCAATCAGGAACATTTAGTTTGGGTTATTTACTTAAAAGAAATATTAGGATGGTGGCTGAGTACACTTATAATTTTGAGATGAAATTCGGACAAATATCTGCCGGTGTTATCTCGGCATTCTAAAAATTAGCCCGCCAATTGGCGGGCTTTTTAATTTTTATAAGGATTTTTTAAGTATTGCTTTGCAAGCGCATGTGAATTGTTTCTTTCTTTTAGTTTTAAAACCTCGTTATAATATTTAACTGCTTTTTCACGTTTACCCAGTTTATCATTTAACATACCCAAATAGAGAACTGTATTGATTAAAAATCCTGATTCTTTTTCTTTATCAATCTCACGCGAAAGTTTTTCTGAAATTTCGAAATAATAAGCAGCCGAATCAGCAACATTTTTATTTTTAAAATCCATTCCTAAATAATAAGCAGCTTCTCTTTTGTAACGTTTGTTGTAGCCCGGCATTCCTATTAATGATCTGTTATAAATCTCACGGAATACTTTTGCTGCTTCCTGATAATTATTTTCTTTAACAAAAGTCAAACCGTAATATTTCTGAAAGTTAGGATTGTTCGGGAAATCATTTAATAATAATTTTCCCCATTTCCGTGCTTCCTCCATTCTTTCTTCAAATTGAAAATTGAGAGTCATTAAAAAATAACGAGATTCAATTCGGGCATATCTTCCATTCCACGCAACATTTTCAAGTTCTTTCAATCCTCTTACCTTATCACCCTTTGGGAAAAAAACCATGAACGGTTTAACTGCTGGATATCTTTGCGGAATTACATCTGCATAATAGTGATAGATTCCGAACCCGAGCTGAATATCAATATTTTTAGGATTTGATTTATATGCATCGAAAACAAGAGCTAGCCCTTCTTTGCCATCAAGTGCGGCATCAAACCAGCTTTCACGGATTGCGCGTAATCTTCCTCTGAACCCTAATGATCCCCCTTTGAAAAATAATGCATCAACACTTTTTTCATTTTCATCCAGTATTTCATCACAGATATCAATACATTCATCAAGCTGATCATAAAATTTATCATCCATACTCTCATTATCAAGATCAAGTAGAATTCTCCACCAAGTAATCATTGCTTTAAAGAATTTTCCTGATGGATGAGTTGGATATTCTCTTAAAACTGTGTCAAAAGTTTTTTCTGCTTTGTCAAATTCAATACCATAGATTTGATTAACACCGGCTTTTACAAGTGAATCGTGACGAACCCAATCGTAGTTTTGGGCTATGGATGAACCCGTGAAAATGATGAACAATATTAAATATTTAAATTGCATTAATCCCTTCTACATCAAAAATAATTACAGGTATCATTATAAACTTATGAGTAAAAAATTATTTTCTTTTAGGGCGATACATATCAGTAGCATGACCAAAGAACAATTCCGCTGCGAACATCATGGTTTCTGATAATGTAGGATGCGGATGAATAGTAAGTTCAAGGTCTTTAACAACAGCTCCCATTTCAATTGCGAGCGTACCCTCAGCAATCATATCTCCGGCACCAACGCCAACAATTGCAACACCAAGAATTCTTTCTGTCTCTGGTTCAATAATAAGTTTTGTCATTCCATCATTTCTGTCTAAGGTTGTTGCACGTCCGCTTGCAGCCCACGGAAATTTTGCAACTTCTATCTTTATACCTTTTTCCCGCGCTTCGGTTTCCGTTAATCCAGCCCATGCTATTTCGGGATCAGTAAATACAACAGCCGGAATGGCGTTCGGCTCAAAAGTTGCTTTATGACCAAGAATTGCTTCAACAGCAACCTTACCTTCAGCAGACGCTTTGTGTGCTAACATTGCACCGCCAACTATATCACCAATTGCATAAATATTTGGATCATCAGTTTTCAATTGCTTATCAACAACTATAAATCCGCGCTGATTTATTTTAACATTTGTATTTTCGAGTCCTAATCCGTTTGTAACCGGTTTTCTTCCGATTGATACTAAAACTTTATCGAAAGTTTGTTCCGGTTCAGTTACATTTTTACCTTCAAGTTTTACAACTATTGATTTACCATTATCTTTCAGCTCAGCAACCTTGGTTTCAGTATGTATTTTATCAAGAACAGTTTTCAATCTTTTTTCAAGTACAGCAACTAAATCTCTATCGGCTCCGGGTAATAGACCGGGAAGCATCTCAACAACAGTAACTTTACTACCTAGTGAAGCATAAACAGTACTTAATTCCAAGCCGATATAGCCGCCACCAATTACTAATAATTTTTCAGGTACATCATTGATTTCAAGTGCGGAAGTTGAATCCATCACTCTAGGTGAGTTAGTAGGAAATCCGGAAATAAGAGTCGGGATCGATCCGGTAGCAATAATTGCTTTTTCAAAAATTACTTCTTCCTTAGTTCCATCTACTTTATCAACTGATAGAATTTTAGAATTTATAAATGTAGCTTTTCCATTTATATAATTCACTTTACGTTGTTTACAAAGCTGTCCCAATCCACCGGTTAATTTATTCACAACTCCGTTTTTAAAATCGCGGAGTTTATTTATATCAATTTTAGGTTCACCGAATTCAACACCCCACTTTTTAGCTTCTTCAGCTTCATGTATAAGTTTAGCAAAATGCAATAAAGCTTTAGAGGGAATGCATCCTCTATATAGACAAACTCCACCAGGGTTTTTTTCCAAATCTATTAGAGTAACATTCATTCCTAAATCAGCGGCAAGAAATGCCGCAGCATAACCGCCCGGTCCGCCCCCAATTACTACTAATTGTGTATTCATACTTTTCTCTTTCACCAATTTTATTAATATTGCACATTGTTAAAATAGTAAAAATCAAAAGAATAATTTTGAGCACTTTTATAAGTAAAAATGATTTAATAACTGATTCATTTTAACAGTATTATATTTTATGAAAAAATTTTTGACTGCATTCTTCATTTACACAACTTGTTTCGCAAATGAGCCACTAAAACCAACAAGAATCAGCACCGCACCAACAATAGATGGAAAACTTGATGAAATATTTTGGCAGAATGTTCTGCAAGTAACTGACTTCAAAACATTTTATCCGGATTTTAAAAAAGATGCATCACAAAAAACGATTGTATATGCTGCCTACGACAGCGATAATCTATACTTCGCCTTTAGATGTTATGATACAGAACCGGATAAAATAAAAACTTCGGTTTCAACAAGAGATAATATCCGTCCCGATGATTGGATCTGTATAAACCTCGATACATTCAATGATCAACAATCACTTTATGCTTTTTACGTAAACCCGAACGGTATTCAGACAGACAGCCGTTATGCCGCCGGAGTAGAAGATTTTAGTGCAGATTTTGTCTGGTACTCTGCCGGCGAATTATTACCGGATGGGTACACGGTAGAAATTGCAATCCCACTAAAAAGTTTAAGATATTCAGACAGCAATCCGGTTACTATGTCAATTTTTTTTGAAAGATATATCAGCAGATTATCTGAACACTCTTCGTTTCCGGAATTAGATCCGGCAATGGGAATGGCTTTTCTTGTTCAGATGAAACCATTAGAATATTACGATATTGAACATTATACTTTATTTGAATTACTGCCGGCTCTTACATACACAAATAGATATTTAAGAAAAGAAAATGAGTTGATAAAAGATGAAAACAAAGGTGAGATAAGTTTAACTGCAAAGTACGGTATTACTTCTGATTTAATTATTGATGCCACATACAATCCAGATTTCAGTCAAGTTGAAGCAGACGCCGGACAAGTTGATGTAAATTTACGCTACGCACTTTACTATCCTGAAAAACGTCCATTCTTTTTAGAAGGAAGTGAAATTTTTAATATTGCCGCAACCAGCACATCGGAAGTTGATCCGCTCGGTTCATTGGTCCATACAAGAAATATTGTTAATCCACTTACCGGAATTAAACTGTCCGGCAAAATTGGGACAAAGAATACGTTAGCAGTTTTGTATGCGTTTGATGAGGAATCAAATTTAAGTTCAGAAAAAATAAATTCTCACTACCCGATTATCCGTTACAAACGTACTCTTGCTGATGATAGCTATATAGGCGGAATTTATACCGGTAAGGAAATGAAAGATAATTTTAATCGTGCTGTTGGTATTGATGGAATTGTCCGGTTAACACAATCCAGTACAGTTGATTGGAATGGCATTTATTCAACAAGTAAATTATTAGGTTACAATGAGAAGAAAGATGGTTCAGCATTGAGCTTGCGTTATAATTATGATACACGCGATCTATTTTATGGTTTTACTTTTAAGGATATTTCTGAATTTTTCAATGTAGAAACCGGCTATATAACAAGAACCGGTATAATGGCGCTTACCGGATTGATAAGACCAAAATTTTATCCCGAAGATTCATTTATTTCCAGAATTGATTTAGAAGTATTCTCTGCACAGCAAAAAGATAAACCGAGCAGTCAATGGGAAACCTATAATTATTTAAGTGCCCATGCTTTTTATTCCGGCACTTTTAACACAAAAGTTAAATACTTGTACTCTACCGAAATATTCAACAATAACAAATTTAAAACTGGCGGTTTTTCAATATCACTTGGCGGACTAATTAATACTCAATTTTCATTTTCGCTTTTATACAGATCAATGAATACGATTTACTATTCAGAGACACCATATCAGGGTAACGGTAATACCGTATCGGCAATATTTGTATTTAAACCAACACCTAACATAGAATCTTATTCAAGTTTTGTTTTTTCAAATTTCTACCGCTCATCTGATGATGAATTAATTTATGAATATCCAATATTCAGAGAAAAATTAACATATCAATTAAACAAATATTTATTTTTCGTGGAATTGTTGAATATAATAAATTCAAAAGACAACTAATCACAGATTTTCTTATTTCTTTCACTTATGTTCCCGGTACAGTTTTGCATTTTGGTTACGGTTTATTGTACCAAAGAAACGAATGGGATGAATTAGAAAATAGATATATCGATGTTAAATCGTTCAATGAATCTGTGCGCGGATTTTTCTTTAAGATGAGTTATTTGTGGCGGATATAATCCTCTCCTCTTTTTATAGTTAATCATAGTTTTCGTTTTTTATTCTTAATTAAATTGATAATGAGTTAAGCTCTTTTCATTAATTAATTCAATACTTCCTTTACTCTCTTTTTCTATTTTATTCAGGCTTATTGGTGATTAATACATTTAATAATTACTTAATAGAATAGTGGAGAATACAAAATGAAAAAGTATTTAATAGTATTTTTTCTTGTGTCAGTAATAATTAATGCTCAATGGATTCAAACCAATGGACCAAACAGCGGGACCGCTAGATCATTTTACTACGATGGCACTTATCTATTTGCCGGTACTTACGGAGGGGTGTACCGTTCTGCAGACAACGGAAATAATTGGACTATGTATAATAACGGTTTAATTGGATATTCTGTTTACTCGTTCTATAAAAATGGAAGTACTTTATTCGCTGGTACTAACTCCGGAGTTTTTAAATCAATTAATGATGGATTAACTTGGGAACAAAGTAGCGGGGGCATCATTACATATGCTTTAAGTTTAGCTTATACACCCGGTAAACTACTTGCCGGTTCTAATGGATTATTTTTTTCTGAAGATAATGGAAATACGTGGGTTCAAAATTCTGGAGTGCCCACTGCAAATATTTGGTCAATTCTTGTAGATGGTAATAATATCTATGTTGCTACTCAAGGTTATGGTGTTTACTACTCAGCAAATTCCGGTAATGATTGGAGTGCTGTTAATAACGGATTAACAGCTACGGTAATTTACGGATTGGCAAAAAATGGAAATAATATTTTTTGTATATCCAATAATGCCGGAGTTTTTCGTACAACAAACAAAGGTACTGATTGGACTGCTGTTAATAATGGCTTAACTATAACATCCGGGGAAAATATATTTTCACATAACAACAATTTGTATGCAGCAATTTGGGGTTCAGGAATTTTTATGAGTTCTAATAACGGTGATTCATGGACAAATATTAGCAATGGAATGGATAATACTTTTATCTGGTATGTATACGCATATAATAATTTTATCTTTACCGGAAATCAAGGTGCGGGATTTTATAGATCAAACAATAACGGCTCATCATGGGAAAAAGTGATCAATGGTATTAACAGTTCAAGAGTATATGCTCTTGCAATTCATAATGATAATCTTATTGTTGGAGCGTGGGGTGCCGGTGTTTTTCGTACCACAAATAATGGTGAAAGTTTTACTGAAATTAATAACGGACTAACCAATAAATACCCTTCTTCCATTTATGTAGATGGTGATCATTATTATGTTGGACATTATGAAGGTGTTGACCGATCACTTAATGCCGGTGCTAATTGGACTCACTCATCAAATGGGCTTAGCGGGACCATTTATGCTTTTACAAAGTTTGAGAATAAAATTTTTGCTGCCGGTTCCGGCGGACTTTATGTTACCACTAACAACGGTGATCTTTGGACAAGAATACAGAATGGATTACCATCTGCAACTTATAATAGTTTACTAACTAAGGAAAATTTAATGTTCATCGGAACTACTAGCGGTTTATACACATCAATAGATGGGGGTAATTCATGGTCAAGTACAAATTTATCAAGTGATGTCAGGTCGTTGCATCAAAATAATGGTAAAATTTTTGCTGGTACAAATGGAGAAGGTGTTTTTGTTTCCGATAATAATGGCGGTACATGGAGTGCTACACCGTTAAATGACAAAACAATTTATTCAATTACTTCAATAAGCAATGTTGTCCTTGCTCTCACTTCCAGTACTGTATATTTCACTAAAGATTTTGGATTGTCTTGGGAAGAAAAAGAATTTGGTTTGCCAATCGGAGATACTTTTAATACTGCCACCAGCAACAGTACAAATTTTTTCATAGGGACTTTTGGTTTTAGTGTATATAGACGGCCATATACTGAAATTGTATCTGTTGATGAGACAGAAATACCTTCAGCTTATAATTTAAAACAAAACTTCCCAAATCCATTTAATCCAAGTACTACAATCAGTTTTCAAATTCCTGAATTTAGTTATGTATTATTAAAAATTTATGATCTACTCGGAAATGAAATACAAACATTAGTTAATGAATTAAAACAACCAGGGAACTATAAGGTGAATTTTGCACCGGAAGGATTAGCAAGCGGAATTTATTTCTATCAAATTAGAACAGAAAAATTTACAGATACAAAAAAAATAATTTTTATTAAGTAATTTCTTTTTGAATAGGGAATAGCTTATAAAAGTTATTCCCTTTTTATCCTTCAAGACTCAGTAAAAATGGATTTTCGAGTGCATTAACTACCCATCTTAAAAACCTAATGGCGTCTGCACCGTCGATAATTCTATGATCATAAGAAAGTGAAAGTGGCATCATTAAACGAGGTTTAAATTCTTGATCAATATAAACCGGTTCATAAGTTGATTTAGATACACCAAGAATTGCAACTTCCGGAGAATTTACTATTGGAGTAAAATATGTTCCGCCAATTCCACCAAGATTGGAAATAGTAAAACATCCGCCTTGCATTTCTTCAAGAGATAATTTTTTATCACGAGCTTTTTTGGATATCTCTGCAAGTTCTATACTAATTTGAGTTATATTCTTTTTGTCTACATCACGAATTACCGGGACAAGCAAACCTCTGTCCGTATCAACAGCTACACCAATATTGAAATATTTTTTATAAATGACTTCATTTTTTTCCATATCAACACTGCTGTTGAATTGAGGAAATACTTTTAATGCAGATGCTATAACTTTAAGGAGAACACCGGTAACAGTTAATTTTCCACCAGCGGCTTCAACATTTTTTCCAAATTGTTTACGAAGGTTTTCTAATTCAGTTATATCGGCTTTATCAAATTGTGTAACATGCGGGATTGTTGTCCATGCATAGGATAAATGTTCAGCTGTTTTACTGCGGATATTGCTCATCGGTTGTTTTTCGATTTCGCCCCATTTTGTAAAATCTGGAAGCATTTCCTTTGCAAATGCAATTCCGCCACCAATTATACCTCCTTGCTGCAATTTCTTATTTAAACCTTTAGCATATGCTTTAACATCTTCAATCGAAATCCTTCCGCCGACTCCACTACCTCTTACTTGATGAATATCTACTCCAATTTCGCGTGCAAATCTTCTTACGGAAGGAGCCGCCGGGACAACAATTGAAACAATATCTTTTGGAATTGTTATAACTTGCGGCATGTGAGTGTGTTCTTTAGGAATTGAGAATTGAGAATTGAAAGTTGCAATCTGTGATTTACTACCTTCAACTGTTTGTTGAGATTCTTTTTTAGTTGTTTCAAATAAATTTGATTTTTGCTCATTCTCGATTCTTGATTCTGAATTAGCAATTATAAACGCTATCGATCCGATATCAACTTTATCCCCTTCTTTAACTTTCACTTCCTTAATAATTCCTCCAACATCCGTCGGTACTTCTACTGTTGCTTTATCAGTTTCCAATTCCATTAAAATCTGATTAGCTTCAATTTTATCTCCGGTTTTTACAAGCACTTTTGAAATTTGAGCAGTTGGAATATTTTCCCCAAGTGTGGGAATTTTAAATTCGAAAATGTTGGCTGTTGGTAGTTGATTGTTGGTAGCCGGTTGTTGGTTAATTTGATTATTTGTTTCTACAATTTCTTTTTTGGGTTGATCATCAACTACTTCTTTATTCTTTTCTTCTCCAGCTAACTGACCAGCGCTTACTGGTATATGATTCTCTACTTCTACAGAGATCATCGGTTCTCCAACATTTGCTTTGGTTCCCTCTTTAACAAAAACTTCTTTAACTATTCCTGAAATATCTGAAGGTACTTCAACAGTGGCTTTATCCGTTTCAATTTCTACAACTACCTGATCAACTGATAATTTATCACCTACTTTAACTAAAACTTTTATCACATCGACCGAATTAATATTGTCTCCGAGATATGGTAATCTAAAATCTACAATCATTTTTTCCTCTTATTTAATTCTGATCTGCGATTTACCGCAGTGAAGAATCTCAACATCAAATTTTTAATTGATACTTCGTTTACTCAATATTTAAGAACGAGCCGGATTCGGTTTATCTGGATTAATACCTAATTCTTTTTGAGCTTTCTTAACAACTTCCGGTTTTAAACTTCCTTCTTTCATTAATGAATAAAGAGTTGCATACACAATATGTTTAGCATCAACTTCAAAAAAATCGCGTAAAGATTCTCTGCCCTCACTCCTTCCAAAACCAAAAGTACCAAGAGAGTGTAACGGACCGGGGAGCCATTTTGCTAATGCATCTTTCATAATTTGTACATAATCTGATGCAGCAATAAAAACACCTTTTTCATCCTTGGTAACTTGAGCAATGTAAGAGAGTTTTTGTTCTTTATCCGGGTTGAACATATTCCATCTATCAGTTTCTTGAGCATCGAGATGTAAATTTTTGTAGCTAGTAACACTCCAAACATTAGAAGCAATTTTGTAATCTCTTTCCAAAATTTCTGCAGCTTTTATTACTTCATTCAATATAGTTCCGCTGCCAAGAAGATTTGCTTTTGCTTTGGGTGTTTTAAGATCACTTGACTTAAATTTATACATTCCTTTAAGAATTCCATCTTTAACATTATCCGGCATATGCGGTTGCGGATAATTTTCGTTCATAATAGTTATGTAGTAGAAAACACTTTCTTGTTTTTCATACATCCTATAAATACCATCTCTTATAATAACAGCAAGTTCGTATGCAAAAGCCGGATCGTAAGTAATAAGATTTGGAACTGTGTATGCAAGCAGATGTGAATTACCATCTTGATGCTGTAATCCTTCACCGGCAAGTGTAGTACGGCCGGCGGTTGCTCCAAATATAAAACCTTTACAACGCATATCTCCGGCAGCCCAAACTAAATCGCCGACTCTCTGCATACCGAACATTGAATAAAGTGTGAAAAATGGAATTGTGTTTACACCTTGAGTTGCATATGCAGTTCCGGCTGCTATGAATGATGACATAGAACCGGCTTCTGTAATTCCTTCTTCAAGAATCTGACCATTCTTTGCTTCTTTGTAATAGAGTAAGCTATCTTTATCAACCGGTTCATAAAGCTGACCGGCATGAGAGTAAATTCCAATTTGTCTAAATAGCGCTTCCATACCGAATGTTCTTGCTTCATCCGGAACAATAGGAACAATTAAATGACCGATTTCTTTATCGCGTAAAAGTTTTGCTAGAACCCGTACAAATACCATTGTTGTTGAGACTTCGCGTCCTTCAGTACCTGAATAAAATTCTTCAAATAATTCTTCTGATGGTGTTTTTATAGGCTGTGCCTTAACAACGCGTTTGGGGATATAACCGCCTAATGCTTTTCTTCTCTCTTTAAGATATCTAATCTCAGCAGAATCTTCGGATGGTCTATAAAATGGAGCTTTAACAACCTCATCATCACTAATTGGAATAGAAAAACGAGTTCTAAATTCTCTTAACTCATCTTCATTCAATTTTTTCTGTTGGTGGGTAATATTTTTTCCTTCACCGGCTTCACCAAGTCCATAGCCCTTAACAGTTTTAGCAAGAATAACAGTTGGTGCATCTTTATGTTCAACAGCTGCTTTATATGCAGCATAAACTTTTTCGGGATCGTGACCGCCGCGTTTCATTTTTTCAAGTTGTTCATCAGAATATTTTTCAACAAGCGTTAACAATTCCGGATATTTACCAAAAAAGTTTTTACGTATATATTTTCCATCGTGAGTAATAAAATTTTGTGATTCACCGTCGATTGATTCATTCATTCTTTTAATAAGCAAACCGGTTTTATCTGCCTCAAGTAAAGGATCCCAATCGCTGCCCCAAACAACTTTGATAACATTCCAGCCAGCACCACGGAAATTTGCTTCAAGTTCTTGAATTACATTTCCATTGCCACGCACTGGTCCATCCAATCTTTGCAGATTGCAGTTAATTACAAAAATTAAATTATCAAGTTTTTCACGAGCAGCAAGCGAAATTGCACCGAGTGTTTCAGGTTCATCGGTTTCACCATCACCAAGAAAAGCCCAAACTTTTTGATCACTTGGTTTTTTCAAACCACGATCTTCTAAGTAACGTGCAAAACGTGCTTGATAAATTGCTTGTATCGGACCGAGCCCCATTGATACAGTTGGAAATTCCCAAAAATCCGGCATTAACCATGGATGCGGATACGAAGAAAGTCCACCGCCCGGTTTTAATTCCCTTCTAAAATTTTGTAGCTGTTCTTTCGAAATTCTTCCTTCAAGAAAAGCGCGTGCATAAATACCCGGTGCGGCATGTCCTTGAAAATAAATAATATCCCCATCATGATTACCGTCCTTACCGCGGAAGAAATGATTGAAACCGATTTCATATAAAGTTGCAGCAGAAGCATAAGTAGAAATATGTCCGCCGATTCCGCTTTCTTCCTTATTAGCGCGAACAACCATAGCCATAGCATTCCAACGGATTAAACTTTTGATACGCCGCTCAATTTCACGTCCGCCAGGAAAAGGCGGCTGCTGATTTTTAGGAATAGTATTGATATATGGTGTGTTGGCAGTAAATGGTAATTCAACACCGGATTCGTGTGCATAAGTATCGAGATTGTGCAGAAGTTCTTTTACCCGTTCTGGTCCTCCGGATTGCAACACATATTCCAGCGATTCAAGCCACTCTTTTAATTCAGTTTCATCAAGTTCAAATGATCCGTTGTTTTTATTTTCGTTCATTATTTATCCTATAATTCATTAACATTAAGAAATTTGTAAAACCTTTAATAAGCAGATGCAAATTTAAGAATTATATCCGCAGATTTCTAATTAGCATATTATTGAAGGATAACGAGGTCTTGGATAAAATAGTTCTAAATAAATGTAACAGTTAGTGTAATAATATTATTACTCTATATTATATTATTAAAAAGCATACAATATTTAAGCACCTACCACTTCTTGAATTTCCAAAACATATAAAATCCCAATACTGATAGTAGTGCCAATGCCATAATTATAATAAACGCATTAGGATTTTTTTGAAATGGAATTGCAACGTTCATAGAAAAAACACTTACAACAAAGGTTGGGACCATAATTGTAATTGTAATGATGTTGAGTGTTTTCATCAATTTGTTAAGGTTATTATTAATGATTGCCGCTTTGGAATCGGTCATATTAGTTAATATGTTGGAAAAAATTTCAACCTGACGGTACGATTGATTACACTCCACAATGATATCATCAAGTAATTCGATTTCTTGCTGATTAAATCCGAGTTTGGCAGCATTGATTTTGATTCTATCAAGCAAAAAACTGTTTGAGTTTATTGCATCCTGAAAATAGACCAAACTTTTACTTAAAGTGAACTGATAGATGAGGTATTTATTTTCTATTGCTTTATTAATTTTAGTTTCGATCTCATCGGATAGATTGTTAATAGTTTTAAGATGATCGATAAAATGATCAACTGCGGAATCGATAAGTATTAGAGCTGTTTCTTTTAGTGAAGAAACTTTAGTGAAATGTTTAGTACTGAAGAAAAGATTATCTTCGTTGGAAATTAAAATCAGTTTATCCTGAAAAAGGAACAAACCGGCAGAATTAACTTTAAATAAAAGAGGTTGTTTTGCTGTATAGTTTTTCGGTAGTTTAAATATAATAGCCGCGTGATCATTCTCAAATTCCAATCTCGCAATTTCATCTTTATCCAATGCTGATATTAATGTATGCTCATCTAATCTGTATTCATTAATTAAAATCTTTATCTCTGTGTCATCGGGATTAACAAAGTGCAAAATAGTAGCATTCAATTTCGCAGTTTCTACTACTTTATTCTCTGATATTGAATAATATTTTATCATAATGCAATCCTTAAATTCATCTTGCTTTATTACCCAATGCCCATTGTTTAATTAAATTCTTCTGAGTTATATCTAACTTGGCTTTCGGGTGTATAATTGTATAAATATTTAACGGCATATTATCATCTCTTACTTCTTCCCAGATTTCTTTTTTATATTCTGCTTTTTTATCACTTGTCATTAATTCAAATTCAGAAAAATTAAGATGGTTTCTGCCTTCGCGGACATCTTTTTCAACAAGCCAGCTGATCGGTGCAACCGAACTGTACCAGGGCCATTTAGTCTCGTTGGAGTGACAATCATAGCAAGCTGTTTTAAATAGATTTATTACCTCATCAGGTGCTTTTATTTCGGCAGTAACTGGCGGATTTGTTTTTTCAATCTCTATAAATTGAATGCCTATAAAAGCTAGTATTAATAAAACAAATAAATATTTTAAGAACCGACTCATTTGTCCTCCTAAAAAAATTACTCATAATAATAATTTAAAATCTAATGCGTACCTTGTTTTTTCACAAGAACTTTATCTACTCTTTTTCCATCCATATCCATTACTTTAAAAATATAATTCTCATATTCAAAACTATCACCGGTATGCGGAATTTTATTTAAACGATACATTACAAATCCGCCAAGTGTATTATACTTATCCTCTTCCAAGAAATGAATATTTAATTTGTCTCTCAAACCATCAACAAGATAGCTGCCGTCTATAAGCATCGATCCGTCTTTTTCGTAAAAAATATCTTCTTCGGAATGTTCAAACATTTCCGGAAGATCGCCAAAAATATTTTCTACAAGATCGTGAAGTGTTATTATACCTTGCACTGCACCGAATTCATCAATTACAATTGCGGTGTAATTTTTCGTTTCCCTGAATTTATCGAGCACTTTTAATGAATTAGTATTTTCACTCACAATTACAGGCGGAATTATAATAGAACGTAGATCAACATTATCGACCGAGAAAAATTTTTCTAAAAAATCGCGGATACTCATAATTCCTAAAATTTTATCGAGAGAACCATCACACACCGGATATTTAGAAAATTTATTTTTTACAATTACATCTCTAATCTTTTCAGTTGAATCTTTCAGATCAATCCACACAACATCCTGGCGGTTTGTCATTATTGAATCGGCTCGTCGATCGCCAAATCGGAAAATACTTTGTATCATTTCTGTCTCTTCGGATTGAAGAGTACCGAATTTACTTCCTTGTTCAATTAAAATTTTCAATTCTTCTTCAGTAACCGGCGGTTGAGTAGTTTTTTTTATTCGAAATATTTTCAAGATAATTTTTGTTGAGAAACTTAAAAACCAAATTATTGGAGATACAGTAACAGATAAAAACTTCATTATCGGAGCTACAAAAATGGAGATTGCTTCCGGATTGTTGAATGCAATAGTTTTTGGAACCAATTCACCAATGACAAGTGAAAGATAAGTTATAAATGCTACAACAATAGCGACTGATAATTCGTAAGCAATTTCCTTAAACAGTTCAATCTTCTCAAAAAAAGGAGTAAGATTTTCAGCTAGTGCTAGTCCTCCATACGCGCCGGCAATAATTCCAATTAGTGTAATGCCAACTTGAACAGAGGAAAGAAATTTTTCGGGTTCATTAAGGAGCGATAAAGCTATTTTTGCACCTTTCTTTCCTTTTTTAGCATAATTTTCCAATCTGGCTTTTTTAGAAGAGACGAGTGCAATTTCGGACATTGCAAAAAATCCATTCAACACAACAAGTAATATTATAATTATAATTTCCATTTAAGAATCTATGTATTAATTGCTCTGTTTAAATCTTTACAAAAATTAATTAAGAATAAATTTATTTGTTCCGGTGAATTATTTTTATTTACTATTTCTAATTTAAGTGAATCTTTATTTTGTATGAACTTAATATCTTTCGAATAATTTTTATTAATGAAATCCAATAAGAGTAAAAATTTATTTTTATAGAAATCTTCCCTATCACCTTTGGGTAATATAATAATAACTTTATCTTTTTGAATGATTATCCTTTCGAATAGTACAAAAGAGGAATAAAACCTAAGTAATGCAGTCTGAATTAATCTTTCAATAATAATTGGAATTTTTCCAAAGCGGTCTTCCATTTCTTCTTTTAATTCATCGATTTCTTCTAATTTTGCTAATGAGAAAAGTGCTTTATAAAAGCTTAAACGGTCTGCTTGATCGGGCATATAATTTTTCGGAATACCAATTTCATAATAAGTATCAATTGTAGGTTCGGAACGGTCAATCTGTTTAGGCAGATCAAGAAATACTTCTTTAAATTCTTCTTCTTTTAATTCATTAACAGCTTCGTCAAGTAATTTCATATAAAGTTCGAAACCAACAGAATCAATAAAACCGCTCTGTTCAGTACCAAGCAGATTACCGGCACCGCGTATTTCAAGATCGCGCATTGATAAATTAAATCCTTCGCCCAATTCTGTGTATTCTTCAATCGCTTGTAAACGCCGGATCGATTTTTTAGTCAATGAATTTAGAGAAGGAACAAGAAAATATGCGTATGCTTGCCGGTCGCTCCTTCCTACCCTTCCGCGCAATTGATGAAGTTCTGCTAAACCGAAACGGTCGGCACGATTAACTATTATTGTATTTACATTTGGTATATCAATCCCGGACTCAATTATTTTAGTAGAAACAAGCATATCATATTTTTTATTCAGAAAATCATAAACAACTTTTTCGAGCTGTGCTGGTTTCATTTGTCCGTGTGCTACACCTATTTTTATTTCAGGAACATATTTTTGAATATATGCGGTAATTTTATCTATCGATTGGACACGATCATGTACAAAATAAATCTGTCCATTTCTTTTCACTTCGGTTAAAATCCACTCGCGTACTTTGAATATATCGAACTTATCAACTTTAGTGTATATCGGTTGTCTGTTTGGTGGAGGTGTAGCAATTATAGAAAGATCGCGTGCGCCAAGAAGTGACAAATTAAGAGTACGAGGTATCGGTGTAGCAGTTAGTGTTAAAGTATCAACATTAGCACGGAATGCACGGAGTTTTTCTTTTGCCATAACTCCAAAACGATGTTCTTCATCAATAATTAATAATCCCAAATCCTTAAATTTTACATCTTTGGATAATATACGGTGCGTTCCAATAATTAAATCTACTTCTCCTTTTTCAAGACGTTCAAGAATATTTTTCTGCTGCTGTTTTGTTTGAAACCGAGAAAGAGCTTCAACTTTAACTGGAAATTGTGAAAGTCGATCTTTAAAAGTATTGTAATGCTGTTCAGCAAGAATAGTTGTTGGTACAAGCATTGCAACTTGCTTACTATCATTAATTGCTTTGAATGATGCACGTACAGCTATTTCAGTTTTTCCAAAACCAACATCCGCACAAACCAAACGGTCCATCGGATTTTCGCTTTCCATATCGTTTTTAACTTCTTCAGTTACTTTAGATTGATCTGGTGTATCTTCATAAAAAAACGATGCTTCAAGTTCGCGTTGCCATATTGTATCGGCGTTGAATGCAAAACCGTTAGATGATTTTCTTTTTGCGTATAAAGTAATAAGTTCTCTTGCTGCATCTTTTATCTGCGATTTAACTTTTTTCTTTGTAGATCGCCATTCACTTCCGCCAAGTACAGAAAGTTTAGGCGGCACATTATCCTTTGAAGAATATTTCTTTACAAGTGATAAATAATTCAAATTAACATAAACAACTCCGCCTTCTGCATATAATATTTTAATCGATTCTTGTTCAAGCTGCCCGATCTTAATTGTTTCCAAACCGGCATATTGTCCAATTCCAAAATTTTCATGAACAACAAAATCACCTTTTTTAATTGATGCAAAATCTTTTGTACGCGATTTTTTTTGTTTAAACTTTGAACTGAGTTTTGTTCGGTATGGTTTATTGAAAATTTGATAGTCGGTTATTACAATAAAATTGCTTTTCTTTGAAATAAATCCGCTTTTAATCGGTAATACAATAATTTTGATTTTACCACTATCAAATAGTTCTTGTAATTCTTTACGAAATTCCGAAAGTAATTCTTTCAGTCGGCTGTTTTGTAAATCATTTTCTACAGCAATTAATATTTTAAAACTTTTACCGCAGTAATCAATCAGGAAATTGGATAGCAATTCATAATTTGAATTTATAACGGGCACATCAATAAGGTGGAGATTAATTCTTTCTTTGTTTCTGCCTATCGGGTCTTCAATAATCCATCTAACATTCAACTTATACAAATCAGAAGTTGAATTAAATTCAGAAGAACTACTTTTAGTTTTCTCAGATTCAATGATTTCATCATCATCTTCATAAAGTTCCTCTTTCAATTCATCATCTAACATTTCAAAAGTTTCTTCTTTAATAATTTTTTCGCCGGCTTCAAATAAATTTTCCAAATCATACTCGTTTGCAAAAATCAACGGATCGGTCAAGTAATCAAAAATAGAACCCGAGATGTTTTCTTTTTCAAGTTCAATTGAAGCGGCTAAAGTTGAGGCATTTACTTTATCAAGTGAGCGCTGGTTCTCAGGATCGAAATGTCTTATCGATTCCAGGAAATCGCCGTCATATTCCAAGCGCACTGGTAATTTTTCACTATACGACCAAAAATCTATAATGGATCCGCGTACTGAATAATCTCCGGGGCTATCAACATATTTTTCGCTGTTATAATTTATAGCATTCAAATATTCTATCAGCTCATAGTAGGTAATTTTTCCGCCTATCTCTATCTTAGTTGTGTTTAAATCAATTTCATTCTTAGATGGAAGTTTTTTTAGTAACAAATCATAAGTTGAAAGGAAAATGAATTTTTCTTTTTTAGAAAGTTCTGTCAATCGTTCTTGTAAAGTTTCCGGAGTAAAATCATCTGCAGAAATTATTAATTCATCTAAACCTAAAATACTCAGTTCTACTTTTGTCTCATTAATACTTTGTATAGATGGACATAAAACTATTATCTGATTTTCAGAATGAATAAGTGATGAAATAAATAATTGGCGCGACGAGCCGGCAAAAGGGGAGACAAAAATTTTATTATCTCTGAATTCTCTCTGCTCGATTTTCTTTTGTAATTCTTCTAAAGAATCAATACTGCTTAAAATCTGATTTTCAAATTTCATCATAATTATATTTTCATTTAAAATAGATTTATCCCCCACCGCAAAGCGGAGAATAATTATTTCCGTAAAACCGACGGAGTAAAGTTAAATATTCTATTAATAATATCTGAGTAGTTAAAAAGATATTAATTAAAGTGTCAGTTTATTTTATATTGTTTATATATTATTTTCAATATGGAATCATCAAGGTTTTGGCGATTATGTCTAATCAGTTTATTACCAATCAGTCTAAGCTTCTTTCAGAAGTTTTTAATAATATTCTTCCTTCTTCAAAAGCACTCTATTTTCTTGTTGGTTATTTCTATTTCTCCGGCTTTGAAGAGATTTATAAGAATATTTCCGATAAGCAATTAAAAATTCTTGTAGGTCTCGATGTTGAAAAGGATTTATTTAATAAAGTACGCGAATATGAAATCATTGATGGAATAAACCTCTCTCGTGGTGATGTTAGAAAAAAATTCAACAATTCTTTAGTCTCCATCTTTAATGATACAGATTTCTTCGATTCAATTTCTAAGCAAGAGGCTTTTCGGATATTTATAGAAAAGATTAAAAATGGTACCCTCGAAATAAAGAAAACACTCCACCCTAATCATTCCAAACTTTATCTGTTTGAAAATAAAGATGATTTCTCTCAAGGCGGTGAATTCCCAGGCACCTTAATTACTGGTTCAAGTAATCTCAGTCACTCAGGTTTGCGTGGTCAACACGAAATAAATGTAGTGTTCCGTGATGAACATTTTCAGGAAGGATTAGATTTATTTAATGCTCTTTGGAAAGATGCAGTCTTAATTGTTGATAAAAATAATTTTGAAGATTTTCATAAAAATGTAATTGAAAAAATCTGGATAGATAAACTACCAAGTCCTTATCTTTTATATTTACGAGTCTTGCTTGAATATTTCACTGTTGCTAAAAGAGATTCTATTGCTTTACCCTCTGATATTACTGGCGAAAAGTTCCGTGATCTTAAATATCAGGTTGATGCAATTACAAAAGCTATTTCTATCCTTGAACAGCATAACGGTGTTATTGTAGCTGATGTAGTTGGACTTGGTAAAAGTATCATTGCTTCTGCCATTGCGTTTAATTCAAAATTAAAAACTATAATTATTTGCCCTCCACATCTTATTCCTCAATGGCAGGATTATGCCTGGGATTTTGTTTTTAATGCTCGTATATATTCTAGCGGTAAAATTGCTCAAGCTCTTGAAGAAAACGATGATGGCGAACAAAAACTTGTTATTATTGACGAAGCTCATAAATATAGAAATGAAGATACGGAAGACTACGCAAAACTCCATAAGCTTTGTCAAAAAAATAAAGTTATACTGCTCTCTGCCACACCTTTTAACAATAAGCCGCAAGACATCTTTTCACTTATTAGATTGTTTCAGATAACCGCCAAATCTACAATTAGAACAGTTGATAACTTGAGCTATCAGTTCAGAGAACTTATAAAAGAGTTTAAAAAAATCAGAGAGGGGCAAAAAAATAAAACTAAAACAGAAACTCAGGTTAAAAATGAGATAGAAACACTTGCGGATAAAATAAGAGATATTCTTTCCCCTTTAATTATCAGACGCTCCAGGATTGATCTAGAACTCATCGAAGAATACAAACAAGATTTAAAGCATCAAAAAATTTCCTTCCCAAAAGTTAACGATCCCGAAGTCCTTCAATATCAGCTTGGTAATTTAACTGAATTATATATCAATACGTTTTATAAAATTGCACCGGAAGAAGAAGGCAAAGGATTTATTGGTGCTAGATACAAACCCGCAGCTTATGTTAAAAATATTGAGAAGTATAAAGAGAAAATATCAGATGAGTTCGATGATGTTAATCTGTTTACTCAAGCACAGCGTAACCTGGCTGATTTTATGAAGCACTTGCTTGTGCGAAGATTTGAAAGCTCTATAAATGCTTTTTATTACAGTCTTGACTCAATGATTAAGTCTTCGGAATATGTCAGAGATTGGTATGAAAAACTTGATAAGGTTCCCATTTACAAAAAAGGTAATCTTCCCTCAATTGAAGAGTTATTTGATATTGAAGGTGAAGAAATCGAAATTGAAGTTGATCAGATAAACTTTGAAGAGCAATTATCTCATTTTATTGAAAAAGGTTTATTCCTGATCGATAAAAAAGAATTAAGCGTAAACTTTATTCGTGATCTCGAAAAGGATATTGAATTACTGAAGTCAATTAAAAATGAATGGTTTGGCAATGGTTATCCTGATGATCCAAAACTTAAAGATTTTAAGATCATTCTAAAAAAGAAGCTCAAGGAGATGCCGTCTCGTAAGATTGTTGTTTTTACTGAATTTGGTGATACTGCAAAATATCTTTATGAAGAATTAAAGAAAGATTTTCGTGTATTTAAATATTCATCGCAAGACTCTTCTCTTTCAAATAAGGAAACAATCCGTAGAAATTTTGATGCCGGTATTAAAGAAGATCTAAAACTAAATGATTACGATATTCTTATCGCTACAGATGCTATATCCGAAGGTTTTAATCTGCATAGAGCTGGTATCATTTTTAATTACGACATTCCTTACAATCCAACAAGAGTAATTCAGCGTGTCGGTCGTATAAACCGTATAAATAAAAAAGTATTTGACGAATTATTTATTTATAACTTTTTCCCATCTGCAGAAGGTCAGAAACACACATTCGTTACACAGATTACAGCACTAAAGCTTGCAATGATTCAATCTCTTATTGGTGAGGACACAAAGGTTCTTACAAAAGATGAAGAATTACGCTCCTTCTTTGTTGAAAGATTCAGAGCGGAAATGAAAGAACAGGAAGCAAAAGAATCCTGGGATGCTAAATATCTTAACGAGCTGGGTAAGTTGAAAAGTCATAATCCTGAGATTATAAGAAAAGCTCTTGATCTACCTAGACGTGTTAGAATAAAACGAACTAAGGAAACAGATACTAAAGGAGCTATTGTTTTTGGTAAAAAAGGAACGGACTATATCTTTAAAGTCGGAACTTCTTCAACAGAATTTTCTACAATTAACACAAGAGAAGCTATTGAATTGTTTAAGTCTGATCCGACAGAAAAAGCCGAACCGGTTAGCCTCGCATTTGAAGAAATTTACCAAACTGTTAAAGCGAATTTATTTTTAAAGAAGAATGAAGTCGCACTAGATAAAGGTAAAAGAGAGACGATTGATAAAATAAGATTTTTAATAGATAAAAGAGTTGGTGATGGTGATTATCTGAAAGATTTGTTGTTTGTAGTTTCTGAATTAGATTCTCTACCCGAACTATATCATAAGCAGATAAGACGAATTTCGGACAAAACCTTTGCGAAGGACATTTCTCAATTGATGAAGGATGTTCCGCATAGTTATTTGATGGATATTATTAGGAAGTCGGAAAGCATCGACGAAGCTGAAGAGCATCTTATACTTGCAGAGGAACTAATATGAATTTTATCTCTATGTACTATAACTCCGAAGGAGTGAAATGGTTATAGAAATAAATGACAGAATCAATAAACCCCGAAGGGGTGAAATAATCAAGAAATAAATGGCTGGAACTTATTCACAAATATACATTCAAGTTATCTTTTCTGTTAAAGGCAGAATAAACCTCCTCCAGAAATCCTGGAGAGAAGAAGTTTTCAAGTACATCGCTGGAATAATAAAAGAAAAAGGACAAAAGTCTATCATCGTTAATGGTGTCTCGGATCATATCCATTGTTTTATTGGGTTAAAACCATCTATTGCTATATCCGATCTGGTACGGGATATAAAAAACAATTCATCTAAGTTTATTAATGAGAAAAAGTTTATCAAAGGGAAATTTCAATGGCAGGAAGGGTATGCCGTTTTTTCTTATTCACAATCCCAATTGGATCAAGTTTATAATTATATTTTGAATCAGGAAAGACATCATCAAAAAAAATCATTTAAAGATGAATACAAAGAGTTATTGGAAAAATTTAAAATTGAATATAAAGAAGATTATTTATTTGAGTGGATAGAATAATATCACCCCTTCGGGGTTTTCTATTTTGATTAAATTAATAAATGCTGCAACAATAACATCCCTTCGGGATTGAATGAATGGATTCTTAAATCCTGGAATGTTGTGCTGTTTATTATTTGGGAAAGTAGAAAAATAAACCTCGAAGAGGTGAA
>CAYXKL010000009.1:31279-41545 GCA_964464825.1 uncultured Melioribacter sp.
TTGAATGAATGGATTCTTAAATCCTGAGATGTTGTGCTGTTTATTATTTGGGAAAATAGAAAAATAAACCTCGAAGAGGTGAAATTGTTTAGAAAAGAATTGAATGAAATTTCAAATTTGGGTAATGAATAAATGCTGCAACAATAACATCCCTTCGGGATTGTATGAATGGATTCTTAAATCCTGAGATGTTATGCTGTTTATTATTTGGGAAAGTGGAAAAATAAACCTCGAAGAGGTGAAATTGTTTTAGAAAAGAATTGAATAAAATTTCAAATTAAACTCCGAAGGAGTGAAATTATTTTCATAAATATGAACTACTGAAACAGATCAATAAAAACAAAATTATAAAAAATGAATTTCCTAAATCCATACTCCCGCTCTGAATACAAAAAATTCTTTCAGGATAGTTTACTCACAGATGACTTCCGAATAATCGAAGAAGAAATCTCACTTGAGTTCAAACCATCTTTTATTAAAAAAGCAGAATTGATTGGCAGAGATAAATCTCTTGAACTTGAGGTTTATGAAATTCAACACGCATCTGAAAATGATCCACGTGTCGGTCTTTCAAAAGATTTCTTCCGTTTAATGGCTAACTATGGTTCTAAAAGAGCACTCGCAATCTTCCATTCACCCAAATCTCCAAACTATCGTCTTTCTCTTGCAACAATTGATTTATCTCTCGAAGGCAGCAAAATTAAAAGAGAATACTCTAATCCAAGACGTTTTTCTTTTTTCTTAGGTCCTGATGCTAAAGTTCATACCCCTTCTGATTTTCTTATAAAGAAAGGAAGAGTTAAAGATTTTGAGGATCTTCAAAACCGCTTCTCTATTGAAGTTGTTAATAAAGAATTCTACAAAGAAATTGCTAACTGGTATTTCTGGGCTTTAAAGAATGTTAAGTTTCCGGATGATGCAGAGGCTGAAAAAAATGGCAAAGAAATTTCTGTAATACGTTTAATAACCCGTCTTATTTTTATTTGGTTTATGAAAGTCCGTAAGCTGGTTCCCAAAGAATTATTTGATGAAAACTCTTTGAAAGATATCTTAACCGACCCTAAATTAAATAACGATAACTATTACAAAGCAATTCTTCAGAACCTTTTCTTTGCTACATTAAATACAAAACAAGAAGAACGAAGATTTACTTCAAAGAAAAAAGGTTATAAAGGCTTTAGCCAGGATTTTGGCAATCATAATGTTTACCGCTATGAAGAATTATTTAAAGATAGTGAAGAGGTTATTGAAAAATATTTTATGCCCATTCCTTTTCTTAATGGCGGATTGTTTGAATGTCTTGATTATAAAACCAAAACCAGAGATGAAAGAAAATATATCGATGGTTTCACTTCAACAAAATCGCAGCAGCCGGTTGTTCCTAACTTTTTATTTTTTAATGATGATAAAGAAATTGATCTGAACAAAGATTACGGAACAACAAATAAAAAATATAATGTCCGTGGGCTAATAAATACATTATCTCTCTATAACTTTACTATTGATGAAAGCGACCCTAACGATGCTGATGTTGCATTAGACCCTGAACTTCTCGGAAAAGTTTTTGAAAACCTTCTTGCAAGCTACAACCCGGAAACTGCAAATACAGCGCGTAAATCCACTGGCAGCTATTATACGCCCCGACCCATTGTTGATTATATGGTTGATGAAAGCTTAAAACAGTATTTCAAAACGCATATTGAAACAGAAGATATAGACAATAAACTTAAAATTTTATTCTCCGGCGAAGATCAATCAAATCCTTTTGATGCAACACTAACCAAAAAACTGGTTTATTTAATTGATTCGTTAAGAGTTGTTGATCCCGCAGTTGGTTCCGGTGCTTTCCCAATGCGTATTCTTAACAGATTGGTTTTCCTTCTGCATAAATTAGATCCAGATAACTCTCTTTGGAAACAATCACAGATTGATGGTATAAAGAAAAGTGTCAAAGATGTAACGCTCCAAAGAAAATTTATAGAGGAAACTGAAAGAAAATTCAAAGAGAAAAACCCGAACTATGGCAGAAAACTTTATCTTATTGAGAAATGTATTTACGGGGTAGATATTCAACAGATTGCTGTTGAAATAGCTAAACTCAGATTTTTTATCTCTCTGCTTGTGGATGAAAAAGTAGAAAACGGAGAAATAGAACCACTGCCAAATCTTGATTTTAAGCTAATGCAAGGAAATTCTCTTATCTCTTCTTTTGCCGGAATTGATTTTTCTACCAAACCGCAAAATGATGATGAGCTTTTCGATTTTGACGAAAAATACAAACAGCTGATTGAAGAATTTGAAGAACTGAAAAGCCAGTATCAGAACGAACCGGATGTTCATAAGAAAAGAAAATTACGTGATGATATTGATACAAAGCTTCTCGAAATATTTGATGAAAAACTAAAGCAGCACTATCCGCAGCTAAACGATTTGGAAAGTAAATACGGTGGAAGAAAAGAAATTATTGAAGCAGAAAAGAAAAAAATATTTAAGAAAATAGGTATTGATATTGACCAGGCACAGCAAGACTTAATTGCTTTTACCGATGGAAGAAAACAAAAAGATTTCTTTCTATGGGATGTTTATTTTGCTGAAGTCTTTGCTGAGAAAGACGGCTTTGATATTGTTATTGGAAATCCACCTTATGGGAATAACTTAAGTTCTACTGAAATAAAATTTTTGGAAGACCGATTTATTGAAAATTCTTTTCCCAATAAAAATTCTGTAATTTACTTTATTTTTATTGCTGATTCATTGATACACATTAGTGGTATTAATTCATTCATTGTTCCCAAATCTTTATCTTATTCACAGGGTTGGAGTGCTTGTGCTAGGTTTCTACTACCTAATATTATAGGTTTTTATGATACAGGTAAGTCTTTTGAAAATGTTTTGCTTGAGATGGTAGTATTTTTGAAGAAAAAGGGAGATGTCTTTTCTAATTACAAAACGGGAGTTTTCGAGTGTGAAAAATTCAATGAATATGGATTTATTGAAAAGCATATTTATGATCATTATAAAGTTCTTTTAACTGCTCAATCGTCTTCAGAATTAAATTTATTATTAAAAATATTGGTAAATTCATCAAACTCTTGGGGTGATTACGTTATCATTAAAAGAGGTCTAAATTGGCAAAGTAAAGTTGAATCGAATAAAGGTAAGACACCGATTTATAGGGGTGCGCAGTTAAGAAAGTATTATCTTGAAAAGCCAAGCGATTTTATCTCATTGGATAAATTTGACAAGAAAGAATATTCGTATCAGTTCAAACCTAAGATATTAAATCAATTAGCAGTTGCACATTTAAAAAATCCTTATCCACATTTTTATTTACAAGCGTGTATAGATTTTGATAATCTTTTAGTCTTTGAGACAATATCTTGTTCATTTTTAAAAAAGGGTGAAATTGATCTGAAGTTTTTACTCTCGATTAATAATTCCAAGTTATTTGCTTGGCTCTTGTATAAATTTGTTTATAATAATGCTATTAGAAGTACAAGATATGATGAACAATATGCTTCAAAAATTCCTTGCCCCAACTTATGTAGAACAAATCAAAAGCCTTTTATTCTGTTAGTCGATCAAATTCTTACACTCAAAAAACAAAATCCGAAAGCAGACACTCAGCACTTAGAAGATCAGATAGACATAATGGTTTACAAGCTTTACAACCTCACCTACGAAGAAGTAAAAATAATAGACCCGGAAATAGAAAAAATAATTTCAGAAAAAGAGTATGAGAAGTTTGAAATAGGAAAATCATAATGCCCTTATAGAAGATATTTTTAATCCGAGAACATATATGCAGCTCGCAAATGAGGAGATGAAAAAATCTTTGAATGAACCTCGTGCGGATGGGAAGAAAAGCCCTAAAGTTGGTGCTGTTCTTATTAAGCCGGATGGCTCCCAGGAGTCAAGCCATAGAGGTGAACTTCGATACGGTGATCACGCAGAGTTTAGCTTACTTGAAAGGAAAAACAGAAAAACTAAGTTAGATGGTTCAATTCTTTTTACAACATTAGAGCCTTGTGCACCAGGTGCCCGCAATCATCCTAAGTTAAGTTGTGCAGAAAGAATTGTTAATGCAAGAATTAAAGAAGTTTGGGTCGGAATTGAAGATCCTGATCCATTTGTTGACAGAAAAGGTATTAAGTTTCTTCAAGACCACGGAATTGTTGTCAAAATGTTTGATCCTGATTTACAACAAGAAATAAGAGAATATAATGCTGATTTTATAAAACAAGCTGAGCAGCGAGCTAAAGAAGTTAGTTCAGAGAAAAAACCTTTAATTCTTTCTACGGTTGAAGAGAAAATTACTGCTGCATCACTTGATGACTTTTCAGAAACTGCATTAACAAAATTTATTTCTAGAGCAAACATTTCATATTCTATTGGTAGCCAAGAATTAAATCAGGTTTTGGTGCAGCTTGGTATTTTGGTAGAAGATGGTCAACCGACCGGTATTGGATTACTTCTTTTTGGTAAGAAACCACAATTGAAATTCCCTCAGGCAGTCGTAAAAGCAGAATATATTCGCCCAGATGGAAAAAGTGAATTAAAAGATTTTGAAGGACCTTTGGTTCAGATGCCGTTGGAAATAATTGAATGGGTTGAAAGCAGATTAGGTTCATTTTATACAATTGAGAAAGGTGAAAGGAAGGAGAAAGGCGAAATTGATCCATTCAGAGAAGCAATCATCAATGCTATTGTTCATCGCGATTATGATATTGAAGAAGCTCCAATACATCTGATTATTGATAAAGATAAAGTAATTATTAAGAGTCCGGGTGCACCCGTAAAACCTATAACCATTGATCAACTAAATAATTTTACAGCTCCTTCTCTTAGCCGTAATCCCAAAATAATGTACATTTTTAATCAGCTTAAACTTGTGGAGCAGCGTGGTAAAGGAATGAGGATACTGAAAATGTTACCTAATGAATTAAAACTTCCCGTACCACATTTTTCTTTTAACGAACCCTACCTTGAACTTACTCTATTCAGAACAGGTAATATTTTGGAAATTTTAATTGGAGCTGAGAAATACAACGAGCTTAATGATGATGAAAAAAAGGGGCTTTTACACTTGTATAATGTTAAGTCAATTAGTAAATCCGAATACGCCAAGCATTTAGGTATTGACGATAAAACTGCACAACGTCAATTATCTAAATTTAAGAAGCTTGGTTTGGTATCTACAAAAGGTGCTACAAATAATTTACGCTATATATCAAATTTATAACTCCGGACAAAACTCAACCATTTTTGTCCATAGTTGGTTGATTGTAAAATGCTTATTAGAACTCTGGACACTTTTTTGGACAAATCGTCCAGAGTTTGGGTTAGAAATATAATTCGTTTTGACCTTGTAGACTTACTTTCTTTAGCAAAATTTATGAGTGAAAAAAGGCAATTAAAACCTATATTTTTTATTAAATAGTAAGCAATAAAATCCAATGCAGACACAAAGTAAATAGAAGATCAGATAGACATAATGGTTTATTCTGAAGGAATCCCTTCGGGACAAACTCTACAATCTCACCTATGAAGAAGTAAAAATAATAGACCCGGAAATAGAAAAAATAATTTCAGAAAAAGATTATGAAAAGTTTGAAATAGGAAAATCATAATGCCCGTAAAAGATATTTTTAATCCGAGAACATATATGCAGCTCGCAAATGAGGAGATAAAAAAATCTTTGAATGAACCTCGTGCGGATGGGAAGAAAAGCCCGACCAATTAAGTCAGAATGGGTTGAAGAAATATTTAAGCAATGTAAACAGCAAAATGTTGCTTTTTTCTTTAAGCAGTGGGGTACTTGGGGTGCTGATGAAGTTAAAAGAAACAAGAAAGCAAATGGACGAATTTTCAGAGGGAAAGTTTGGAGTGAATTCCCGAATAATATTCCTATAATAAAAGCTACTTAGAAGTAAGTAAATAAATATTATTTAAATATCTAGGTATTATAAAATATTATATAAATGAGAGAAACCTTTAAAATTTCGTAATTATTTTTTTCTACAACTAAAAAAAACATTAATAATTGTCATTCCTAATAACCGCACCTTTCCAATTTTTATGTTATTTTAGTCAGTGTATTCCTCAAAATCATTCTAGGAATTTGAAAATGGCACTTCTAAAAGCACCCAAAAAGAAAGAATTATCCTCAAAGGAATTAAAATGGACTTGCGACCCGAAAGTTTTTGAATTTGATACTACAACCACAATTAAACCAATTGAAGGAATTGTTGGACAAGAGCGCGCATTAAAAGCTTTACGTGTTGGTGTTGATCTTAAGAGTCCCGGTTATAACATTTTTGTTACCGGTTTATCCGGAACCGGAAAATTTACTACAATTAAAATGGTCTTGGAATCAATTAAACCAGATCATACCCAGCTTTACGATTATGCTTATGTAAATAATTTTAAAGATGAAGACCGCCCATTACTGCTTGTATTTCCAGCCGGTAAAGCAATCCATTTTAAAAAAGATCTTTACAGAGCAATATCGTTTCTACAAGAGAAAATTCCGCAAGTACTTTCTAACGATCCGTATTCATCAAAGAAGAAACAAATTTTATCAGATTTCGGTAAAGCACAGCAAGCAATGATGACTCAATTTGAAGACAAACTGCGTAAAGATAATTTTACACTTGGGCAGATTAAGGTTGGCGAACTTGCCCGTCCGGAAATATTAGCTCTTGTTGATAATCAGCCGGTCTTTGTTTATCAACTTGATGAATTAATACGTGCGGAAAAAATTACTAAAGAAAAAGCTGAAGAGATTGTAAATAAATATGCCGGTTATCAGGAAGAACTGCAGAAACTTTTTAAGGAAAGCTTAAAACTGACACAAGATTTTCAGGAAAAAGTGATACAGCTTGAATCCGAATACACGAGCGATATTGTAAGCATTGCAATAGAAAACTTAAAGAAAAAATATAAAGACCAAAAAATTCACGATTATCTCGATCTGGTTAATTTAAACATACTTCAAAACTTAGATGTATTCAAAGGACAAAAGCCGGTTCAGGAAGAAACAAGCGGCGGAATAGTAATTGATTATTTAAAAGAGTATGAAGTGAATATAATTTTAGATAACTCCGAAACAAAAGATCAGCCGGTAATAATTGAATCATCTCCAACATACAGCAATCTTTTCGGAACTATTGAAAAATATAGTGATGGACGTGGCGGCTGGTATGCTGATTTTACTAAAATTAAAGCCGGTTCTTTATTGCGTGCCAATGGCGGATTTTTAGTAATCAATGCACTCGATGCATTCAGCGAACCCGGAGTTTGGAAAGCCCTCAAACGTGTTCTGTTATACGGACAACTTGAAATTCAGGATCTAGCAAACTTATACCAATTTTCTCCGAGTGTATTAAAACCGGAATCAATTAACATTGATGCTAAAGTTATAATGATTGGCAATAATTACATTTATTCTATTCTTTCTAATTATGAAGATGATTTTAACAAAATTTTCAAAATTAAAGCAGATTTCGATTATGAAATGAAAAGAACCGAACACGCATTAACAGAATATGCTATGATAGTAAAAAAATTAATTGAGAATGAAAAACTTCTTGAGTTTGATAAATCAGCTATTGCAAGATTAATTGAATATGGTGCACGTTATGCCGGCGATCAAAATAAACTTACTACCCGTTTTGCATATATAGCTGATCTTACCCGTGAAGCAAGTTTTTGGGCTAATGATAATGGTGATAAATGCGTAAACAATTTTCATATCGATCACGCTTTTCAATCTTGGAAAGAACAACACGGATTGTATGAATCAAAACTTTCCGATATGATAAATGAAGGAACTATATTAATTGATACAGATGGTGAACGCGTTGGTACTGTGAATGGTTTGGCTGTTTATGAAAGCGGACCATTTTCTTTCGGCAAACCTACACGTATAACTGCATCGGTTGCTCTTGGAAATGGTAATATTATAAATGTTGAACGCGAGTCCGGATTGAGTGGTAATACTCACAATAAAGGTGTGTTAATAATTTCTGGTTACTTCCGAGAAAAATTCGGAAAGCGTATCCCTCTATCATTCACAGCAAGTTTAGTATTTGAACAAGGTTATGGTATGATTGATGGAGATAGTGCGTCAATTACAGAAATTTGTGCTTTATTATCTGCTATATCTAACATACCGATAAAACAATATTATGCAATTACCGGTTCTGTAAATCAGAAAGGTGAAATACAACCAATAGGCGGAGTAAACGAAAAGATAGAAGGATTTTTTGATATTTGTAAAGCACGCGGTCTGAATGGAAAACATGGTGTTATTATTCCTATTCAAAATGTTAAAGACCTTATGCTTAAAGATGAAATATTAGAAGCTGTTAAGAAAAATAAATTTCATGTACATGCTGTTGAAAAAGTTGAAGATGCAATAGAAATCTTAACCGGAATAAAAGCCGGTAAATTACTAAAGAATGGAAAGTATGAATCTAAAACAGTTTTTGGTGAAGTTGAAAAAGAGCTACATCTGATGAGAAAAAGATTACGTCCTCATACAGCTAAAAAAAATAACTCTAATTCAACTGACGAAGGAAAAAATAAAAATTCATTAAAGAGAAAGAAAAAATAATATTTGAAGGTATAAAATTAATGACAGATAAATTCTGCAGAACTAAAATACTTGCAACTGTTGGTCCGGCTATTGATACAAAAGAAAAATTAGAAGAATTGGTTGATGCCGGAGTTAATGGATTCCGATTAAACTTTTCACACGGAAATTTTGAATACTTCGATAAAATTTTCAACCTCATCAACGAACTTTGCATCAGCAGATCATTACCGATACCAATATTAATTGATCTTCAAGGACCAAAAATTAGAATAGGAGAATTAACTACCCCTGAAATAGAAATTATTTCGGGTGACACAATTGAAATTACTATTGATGATATCCCCGGAACAAAATCTAAAATATCAACCAGTTACAAATCGTTACCAAGCGATGCAAAAAGCGGCGATATAATTTTAATTGATGATGGATTAATACGGCTTAAAATAAAATCAAAAACTAAAAAATCTGTGCTGTGCGATATTATTGAAGGCGGAATATTAAAACCCAAAAAGGGGATGAATCTTCCCGGAATGAATTTAAGTACACCATCGGTAACGGAGAAAGATTTATCAAATTTAGAATTCGCACTTAAACATCGTGTAGATTTCATTGCACTCTCATTTGTCCGCTCTGCAAAAGATATAATCGAATTAAAAGAGTGGATGATTAAAAGAGATTTTGATAAACCAATTATTGCAAAAATTGAAAAAGAAGAAGCTATTAACAATTTCGAAGAAATATTAGAATCGGCTGATGGAATAATGGTAGCACGCGGCGATCTTGGCGTTGAACTCGCTCCATACGAAGTGCCAAATATTCAGAAAAAAATTATTAAACGCTGTAATGAAACTGGTAAACTTGTTATCACAGCCACTCAGATGCTGGAATCGATGGTTAATAATCCAATCCCGACACGGGCAGAAGCGTCTGATGTTGCAAATGCTGTTTGGGATGGAACAGATGTAGTTATGCTAAGTGCTGAAACTTCCGTGGGTAAATATCCCGTGCGTGCTGTGGAAATAATGAGCGAAATAATTTCCAATGCAGAACAAAATTACAGGTTTGAACCCGATTTGAATTTTTTAGTACCGGAAGAAATGCAAGAAAAATTATTCGACTCTATGAATAAAAGTATTTGTTCAATGAGTAAACAAATTAATGCAAAAGCAATCGTAGCATTCTCTAGCAAAGGAAACACTCCGTCTAGTCTATCAAAGTTCAAACCGGAATCAAAAATAATTGCTATATGCGATAATTTTGATGCAATGAATAAACTTTCATTGCGCTGGGGGGTTTCATCAATATTTTATCCGGATATGAATGAAAAATATCAAGCTATTAACTTTGCTAAGAAACTGATTTTAGAAAAAAATCTTGTTAATAAAGGTGATCTGGTTATTTTTACAGAAGGCGGTCCTAAAGCAGAAAATATAAGAGAAAATTGGATTAGATTTGAAGTAGTGTAAATAAAATTACGATTTACAATTTACGATTTACGATTTTAGTTTTATTAATAATTAACAGATTTTTCATAAAATGATTTCTGAAATTGAAAAATATCATCCGGCTAAATGGTGGGAAGAAACTGAAACCAGAAAATTACTCTGCACACTTTGCCCCAGGTATTGTACTATTGGAGAAGGGCAAGCCGGATTCTGCTTTATAAG
>CAYXKL010000010.1:0-34947 GCA_964464825.1 uncultured Melioribacter sp.
ATGAGTGATGATGAGAACAGTATGAACAAATATGAAAAAGAACTGCTTCAGCATTTGTTGAATAGAAAAAAAATACAATTAAAAAATGAACTTAAGTATGTTAAAATTATAGATCCCGATGTCGGCAGATCATTTGAACAGAATATTTTATCTCATAAGAAAACACATTTCATGGCTGTTGTTGTTAATTTTTTAGATATGATCGCACATGGAAGATCAGATTCCCAGATACTAAAAGAAATTGCACCGGATGAATCAGCTTATAGATCTTTAACAAATAGCTGGTTTCAACATTCATCTCTGTTAAATACTTTTAGAGCAATTGCAACTATTCCGCGTGCACGCATAATAGTTACGACCGATCATGGAAGTATTAGAACTTTGAGAGGTGCTAAAGTTTTGGGTGATAGAGAAGCTTCTACTAATCTTAGATTTAAATTCGGTAAAAATTTAAAGGTTGATGATAAGCATGCTATTTTTATTAAAAATCCGCTCGATTTTAAATTACCAAAAACAAGTATGACAATTAATTATATCGTAGCTAAAGAAGATTATTATTTTGTCTATCCAACCGAGTATCATAAATATTTGAGTTATTACAAAGATAGTTTCCAGCACGGAGGTATCTCCTTGGAAGAAATGATCTTGCCGGTAATAAAAATGGAGAGTAAGATTTAATGGAATTCCCATTTCAATCTGACATATATAAAGAAGATGATACAGTTGAAGTTGCTAAAAAATTTTCTCGGCATCTTAAAAAAGGGGATATAGTTCTGTTAAATGGAAGTCTTGGTTCCGGTAAAACATTTTTTGTTAAACATGTCTGCAGTGAATATGGAATTAAAAATGTCTCCAGTCCAAGTTTTTCAATTGTTAATGAATATGTCAATTCAAAAAAGATATTTCATTTTGATTTCTACCGGATTAAAAAGATAACTGAACTATATGATATTGGATTTGAAGATTATATTAATGATGAAACTGCAGTTACATTTATAGAGTGGGCTCAGCTTTGGGATGAAATACTTCATCGTAAATCATATATAATTGATATTGATTATGATGATGCACACAAAAGAAAAATAAGTATAAAAAAATGTCAAAAATAAAATTACCCATATTGGCAATTGAAACTTCCGGTGAACTATGCAGTGCCGCTCTGTTGATTGGAGAAAATATTTCATACGAATATTCAATCTGGCAAAAAAATGTTCATTCTGAAAAATTGTTTGAAATAATTCAGAATATTTTAAGCATTGCTAAAACCACTATAAATGAGATTGGAGCAATTGCGTATTCAAGCGGACCGGGCTCATTCACTGGATTAAGAATCGGTTTATCTGCGGCAAAAGGAATCGCATTTGGAATTTCAAAACCAGTTATACCGGTACCAACTTTTAATGCATTTGCTTTCGCAATTGCAAAGTATCATAACATCGGTACAAAATTCAGGATAGTACGGAATGCAAGCATAGACGAAATTTATTCTGCTCATTTTATCATAAATCAAAAACTTGAATATGGTAATGTCGAATTATTGAATAAAAATGAAATTACATTTGAAAATGATAATTTAGTTTATGGTGATAGTAAAATAGATCTTTCGGTAAAAAATGTAATTGGTCCGTCCGCAAGCAATATTGCAGAATGGGCTTATTTATTTGGCGAGGATTTATTAACTTTTGATTACGATTATTTAGAACCTCATTATCTTAAGAAATTTATTGTTAAGGTGAAAAAATGAAAAGGATTTTTTTTCTTATATCATTTTTATTTTGTTTAAATCTATTTGCGCAGAATAGTCCTAAGATTGTTTCTCCCAAACCAATGCATGATTTTGGTGATATTCTAGAAGGACAAATTGTTTCCCATTCATTTGAAATTATCAATGAAGGCACAGCTGACCTAAAAATTGATAAAGTAAAAGCATCATGTGGATGTACAGCTGTCCAACCTACAAAAAAACTTTTGAAACCAGGTGAAAAAACAAATATAAAAGTTGAATTCGATTCTCAGAACAGAATGGGACCTCAGCACAAATATGTATATGTTTCTACAAACGATCCTCAAACTCCCGATTTAAGATTGTCTTTTAAAGCAAATATTGTTGAGAAATTAGTTAACAAGAATGGAAAGAATCCAAAATTAGAATTAATTACAAAACAATATGATTTTGGAGATGTTGAAGAGGGAAAAATTGTTGAAACAAAATTAATATTTAAAAATTCGGGTAATGATATTTTAGAGATAAAAGATGTTAAAACATCATGTGGATGTACTGCAGTTGTATTAAGCAGTAAAAAATTGAAACCGGGAGAAACTGGTTCTCTAAAAATAGAACTTGATACTTCTAACCGTTTTGGTAAAATGATTCGTACAGTTACACTTCTTTCTAATGATTCTGAAAATGCGAATCAGACAATTACACTATCAGTTAACATTTTGAAGAGAAAATCTTAATGGCATGGTTTAAAAGAAAAAAAGAAAATATTTCCAAGGATAGTAAAAAATCTGACATACCAGACGGTCAATGGTCTAAATGTGAAGACTGTGGTGAAATTATTCATAATAAACAGCTTGAAGTGAATCTCTGGGTTTGCCCAAAATGCAGTTATCATTTTAGAATTGGAAGTGAACAATATGTATCTATAATATTTGATAAAGGTTCTTTTAGAGAGCATGATAAAAAAATGCGTTCGGGGGATCCTTTAGAATTCACAGATACAAAAAATTATAAAGAACGAATTGCCGCTACAATTAAAAAAAGTGGATTGAACGATGCAGTACGAACCGGCATCGGAAAAATTGATGGAAAGAAATGTGCATTCGCTGGTATGGATTTTGGATTTATCGGCGGTAGTATGGGCTCTGTTGTAGGTGAAAAAATTGCACGAATAATTGATGCAGCTTATCAAGAAAAAATTCCTTTAATTATTATTAGTCAAAGCGGCGGTGCAAGAATGATGGAAGGTGCATTTTCTTTAATGCAGATGGGCAAAACCAGTGCGCGTCTTGCACGTCTGGCAGATGCAAAATTACCTTTCATTTCAGTTCTTACTAATCCTACTACTGGAGGAGTTACTGCAAGCTATGCTATGTTAGGTGATGTTATAATTGCTGAACCTAAAGCTTTAATTGGTTTTGCCGGTCCGCGAGTAATTAAACAAACTATCGGTAGAGATTTACCAGAAGGATTTCAGAGATCAGAATTTTTACTTGAGAATGGATTCCTTGATTTTATAGTACACAGAAAACAGATGAAAGAAAAACTTTCGCAGCTTATTGATTACTTAACTTAATCACTTCTTAAATTTTTTTGTGAATTTATCCATTACTTCTAAAGTATATTCTATTTCTTCTAAACTATTTTGTGAACCGAATGAAAATCTAATTGTTCCGTTGGCATCTTCAATAGTTTTTCCGCTTGCTAACATTACATGAGAAGGTTTCAATGTCCCTGAAGTACATGCTGCACCGTTTGAAACAGCAATCCCATTAATGTCTAAATAGATCAGCATTGCTTCTGCATCGTTATTATAATAATCCGATTTAAATGTTACACTTAGAATGTGTGGTATAGTGTTGTTGCCTCCGTTTATGGTAATACCTTCTTTATCAATTGATTTTAAACCATTCAATAAATATTCTCTCAACTTTTTAACATGCTCGTAATTTTCACTTATCTCATTTTTTACCAATCTAACAGCTTCTGCAAAACCAATAATTGCGGCAACATTCTCGGTACCGCCTCTTCTATTCCTTTCTTGTGAGCCCCCAAAAATTAAAGGAGTAATTGGAGTACCACTTTTAACATATAAAAAACCAGCTCCTTTAGGTCCATTAATTTTATGCGATGAAGCTGATAGTGATGCTAATCTTAATTTTTTTACATTTATTGAAATTTTACCGAAACTTTGAATAGCATCTGTATGCATATAAATATTTTTTGAGTGATCTATAATTTTGTTAATTGGGTTTATTGTTCCGGTTTCGTTATTAACATGAATTATAGATAATAAAGAAGTATTATTATCAATTTCTGTTTTAAGGTCATTAAAATTTATTTCTGAATCAGAATTGACTTTGCAAAAATGAACACTAAAGCCATCATCTTTAAGTTTTTTAGCAGTGTCAATTATTGAATGATGATCTGCTTTAGATACAATAAGTTTTTTTTTCCCAGATTCTAAAAATTCTGCTTTAGTAATACCAGTCAAAGCAAAATTGTTTGCCTCAGTACCGCCGCTTGTAAAATAAATTTCACTTTCATCTGCATTTATAAAATCAGCAATTATCCCTCTTGCTTCTTCAATAGCTACTCGCGTAGTTCTGCCGTAATAATGGATTGAAGATGGATTTCCATAATTTTCGGTTAGATAATTTTTCATCCTTTCGAAAACTTTAGGGTGGAGTGGTGTAGTAGCAGCATTATCAAAATAAACTTTCATAAAATTTTCTTTCAATCTACCTTAAACTAACATCGCCAAAATGTATTTTTTCAGTTTTATCGCCTGACTTTAAAATTAAAATTCCATTTTCGTCAATGTCATCAAAAATGCCTACCTTAATTTTATCACCTTCAACTATTTTAATTTTCTCACCGATCATTTTGCAGCGGCTACGCCAATCGTTCAAAATTTTATTCGGATCAGATTTTATTATTAATAGTATATCTTCAAAATTATTTAATATTTCGCTTAACAATCTTTCACGATTCACTAATTCATGAAATTCCCTTCGAATAGAAGTTGGCTGAATATCAAATTTACCCGGAAAATTCGGTTGATTTACATTTATTCCTATCCCGATAACAACCTTATTTAATTTACTTCCTTTTGATGACGACTCAATTAGAATTCCGGCAATTTTCTTTTTGTTGACTAAAATATCGTTGGGCCACTTTAATTCTGCATCTAATTGAAATAGATTTTCTATTCCTTGTGCAACAGCAATTGATGCACCAAGATTAATCAAACTAAGTTTATAATCTTTTAAATCACTTTTTAAGAGAATTGAAAATGTAAGATTTTGCCCGGCGTTGCTAATCCACACACGATCTTTTCTGCCTTTACCTTTACTCTGAAATTCTGCTAATAAAACAGTACCGTTTTGACTGAACTCTTTGCTGTTTAAAAGGACAGAATTTGTAGATTCAACTTCATCGCTATAAATAAAATTTCTTCCCACAAAATCTGTATCTAGTTTTATATCGAATTCTTCAATATTAAACACGCTATCCTCCCTAATTCAAAAATGTGAAATTCAGTCGCACATTATGACATCAATTCTGCTTTAATATCAATACTATCATTTAATGCGACAATATTTCTCATTGCTAATATTCTTTAAATATTTCGTTAAGTTATTACAAAATAATAGGTTATATTAAATTTGTCTAATGGCATATAGATTGTAATGAATCTTACAAAAATCAAATAAACATTTAAGGAGGTAATTATGACACTCATTAAATTTGAACCTTTAAGAGAATTAGAAAATGTTCATGATAGAATTCAAAGATACTTTGATGAATTTTCAAACTTTGGATTCTCATTTTCTGAAAATTTCAATCCGAGAATAGATATCTCAGAAGATGAAAAAACATACAATGTAATAGCCGAAATTCCTGGCGTTAAAAAAGATAATATTAAAATTACATTGCAAGATAACATTTTAACTATTGAAGGTGAAAAGAAAAAAGAAGAAGAAAAATCTGAAAAAAATTATTACAGATCAGAAAGAATTTATGGCAGTTTCAAAAGAAGTTTTACTTTACCAAGTCAAGTTGATTCAGAAAAAGTTAATGCAAAATATGAAGATGGTACTTTAAGAATTGTATTAAACAAATTAGAACCGAAACCGAAAAACGAAAAAGTAATAGAACTGAAGTAAGTACTTCAGTTCTTAAATTTTATAATTTAATTTAAGGAAAATGAAAATGGGAAAAATTATAGGTATTGATCTTGGTACAACTAACTCATGCGTTGCAGTTATGGAAGGCAATGAACCGGTTGTAATACCAAATTCTGAAGGTGGAAGAACTACCCCATCAGTTGTAGCATTTACTAAAAATGGGGAAAGATTAGTTGGTCAGCCGGCAAAAAGACAAGCAGTTACAAATCCAAAGAATACAATTTTTTCTATAAAAAGATTTATGGGCAGACGACTTGATGAAGTTGGAGCAGAAACAAAAGAAGTTCCATACGAAGTTGTAGCCGGTGATAATGGCTCAGCACGTGTAAAAATAACAGACAGAATGTATTCACCACCAGAAATCTCTTCTATGATTCTGCAGAAAATGAAAAAAACTGCTGAAGATTATCTTGGTCACGAAGTTACAGAAGCTGTAATTACTGTACCGGCTTATTTTAATGATGCTCAGAGACAAGCTACAAAGGATGCTGGCGAAATAGCCGGTCTTCATGTAAAAAGAATTATTAATGAACCTACAGCTGCTGCTTTAGCGTATGGCCTAGACAAAAAACATAAAGATCAAATAGTTGCTGTTTACGATTTAGGTGGCGGTACATTCGATATTTCTATTCTGCAAATTGGTGAAGGTGTGTTTGAAGTTAAATCAACTAATGGTGACACACATCTTGGCGGTGATGACTTCGACCAAAGATTAATTGATTTTCTTGCAGATGAATTTAAAAAACAAGAAGGAATTGATCTACGCAAAGACCCGATGGCATTACAGAGACTGAAAGAAGCTGCTGAAAAAGCTAAGATTGAGTTGTCATCATCAATGCAGACGGATGTTAATTTACCTTTTATCACTGCAACACAAGATGGACCAAAACACTTAAATATAAATTTAACGCGTGCAAAATTTGAACAACTTGTTGATGATTTGATTCAAAGAACTGTTGGGCCATGTGAGCGTGCTATAAAAGATGCTGGTGTATCTGTATCACAAATTGAAGAAGTAATTCTTGTAGGCGGTTCAACACGTGTTCCAAAAGTTCAAGAGCTTGTAAAAAATATTTTCGGTAAAGAACCGCACAAAGGAGTAAATCCGGATGAGGTGGTTGCTGTCGGTGCTGCAATTCAAGGCGGTGTATTAGCCGGTGATGTTAAAGATGTTCTATTACTCGATGTCACTCCATTATCACTTGGTATTGAAACACTTGGCGGTGTAATGACTGTATTGATTCCGGCAAATACAACAATACCAACTCGTAAGAGTGAAGTATTTTCAACTGCATCGGATAATCAGCCTTCTGTTGAAATTCACATTTTGCAAGGTGAACGCCCGATGGCAATAGATAACAGAACATTAGGAAGATTTCATCTTGATGGAATTCCACCAGCTCCACGCGGAATTCCTCAAATTGAGGTTACATTCGATATTGATGCTAACGGTATTTTGCATGTTGCTGCTAAAGATAAAGCTACAAACAAAGAACAGAGTATTAGAATAACATCATCCAGCGGTCTATCGAAAGAAGAAATTGAAAAAATGAAGAATGCTGCCAAAGAACATGCTGCGGAAGATAAAAAGAAAAAAGAAGCTGTTGAGATTAGAAATAATGCAGATAATTTAGTGTTCCAAACTAAAAAGCAAATTCAGGAACTTGGTGACAAAATTCCAGCTGATGCTAAAAGCAGACTTGAATCTGAAATTACTAAAGTTGAGGATGCATTGAAAACTAATGATGTGAATACAATTAAATCTGCTACTGATGGATTAACAAAGGTTTGGAATGAAATTGCACAGAATTTGTATCAGCAGCAAGGACCAACTGGTGCACAAGAGCCGCCTCATGATCATTCTGCTGATCAACAGTCGCAATACCAGCAGTCATCACAAAAGAAAGATGATAAAGAAGTTCAGGATGCATCTTATGAAGTTGTTGATGATGATAAAAAATAAATTCTAAATGATAGAATAAGTTTTTAATAAAATATAAAATTATTTTAAATACGGAGGTTACAATGACACAAAATAAAGAAGCACTTGAAGTTAAAACTTCAAGAAGCTGGGATGAAGCGTTGGAAAAAGAATCTTGGGTAGCTCCTTTAATAGATATTTCTGAAACTACTGATGATTATTTTTTAACAGCATTTATGCCCGGCGTTTCTAAAGAAAATGTTAAAATTAAACTTGAGGATGGCAATCTTGTTTTGATGGGTCGTATCGATTACGATTCTGCAATAAATAAGAAATATGTTCTAAAAGAAACTGAAACCGGTAATTATTATCGTAGATTCAAAATTGCAGATAGTATTGATGAATCCAAGATTGATGCAAAACTTGAGAATGGTATTCTTAATGTTAAGTTACCAAAACATGAAAGGGTCAAACCAAAGACGATTGAGATTAAGTAAGATTCATTTCAATTTGTTTGTAAAGCCCGCCAAATGGCGGGTTTTTTATTTTATCAATATCATCTTACGTGTTTGTGAAAAATTATTTGTAACCAATTGATAAAAGTAAACTCCGCTTGATAAGTGCTTTCCATCAAAAACAACTTTATACTTTCCGGGTGATTGTTTTTCATTAACAAGTATTTTTACTTCTCTACCAAGGATGTCGTAAACTTTGAGAGTAACTAACCTCTCCCTATTTCCCTCACCTTGGTAAGGAGAGGGATTAAAGGGTGAGGTCGGAATTGTGTATTCTATTGTTGTACTCGGATTAAACGGATTCGGGTAATTCTGATTTAACTGAAAATGATTTGGAATGAATCCAGCATTCTCTTCAACATCTGTGGGAAATTTCGAGTAGTAAAATTCTCGAATATTGGAAGCTAACTTTTTGAGTTCTGTAACACTGTTTTTATTGCTCGTGCCTTTAGTGGCTAAAACTGTTATTACAATTTCTTGAGTATCTTGAGATGCGAGATTAAACGGTCCGGTAGTTATATAATATCTTCTGTCAGCTGGTAGGATTGTGCCAAACATTGTAGTCCCGTCTATCCAGCCGGTACCGGTTTCGGGATCGCCATAAACATGTTTTGTTGAGGCTTTCCCAGTTGTTGGATCTATAATTGGTGAACCATTATTGTTTAAACCTATCATCAAATTTACGTAATCCATTTTATTTGCTGGGTCACGCGGTAATACTGGATCATTTTTGTAATTAGCTCCAAACGCCGACATACTCAAATTTTTGTAACCATTTTTTCTGATTCCTTTAAAAACAGCCGATTCATTTTGTTCGCCATTCACAATTGGTCCTTGTACAATCATGTGTCCCATAGCTGGGGGAGGGAAACCATATATATCTTCATATTCGTATGCATTCCAGGTAAAACCTAAATTTAATGTAGTATCACAACCAACAAAATCATCATGGCTATAACCAAAATCATTATCAGCGAAATAGCATAAATATATGTTCTGAATATCTTCGTTGCTTTTGTTTATTAGTAAATATCTTTTGAAAAGAACATCATCAAGAAAATTATTTTGCTTGTAGCCATAAATTGAAAGTTGTACTTCTATTCCCATTGGAGGTGATTCAAACCCAGTAGTCTGATATTCATAAGACATATCATTCATAACCATCCAATGAAGTTCGTCAGCATCTGTATCGGGTTTATCACCATCTTCTATGTTGTATATGCCGTCGTAATTATTATCAATCCAAGGGGCGCCAAGTTCAATAGGCCAATTTTCATAATCATTTTGATAACGTGATTTGATAGAACCATCGGGTAAACTTTCCCAATTTTTTCGGAATCGCCACGACTGGAATCTTGGTTCATTTGGATCGGCTGCAGAATCTGGGGTTATTATGTTACCGGCTTGTAAGTTTGTTATAAAATGTTTCCCTCCGACTCTAACTTCATTGTTGGTGGTTCCTGACCAATATAATCCATCAGAATAAGTAGCAAAAGTAGAAGCCCGTTCTCCTCCAGGCCAATATAAATATGCATGATATGGATCATGGGGATTTGCTTTGCCAATATTGTAATATAATTTCAAATTGTTGATAGCTATAAAGTTTTCATCTTGAGATATTATTCTAAATAAATTTGATTCAACTGAATACTGAGGATGATCAACTGAGGTAATTTTTATTTTGCAGTTGTTAGAAATTTTATCTGGTATTACCCAATAGTATTGACCATTCACTGCATCAATAGAATCAGTAATCAGATCCCAGCTTGATCCATCGTTAACTGACAACTCGATAGCGACTTTACCGGGTAATCCGCTTTCCCATGTTATGAAAACCGGAGTTCGAACCTTAACTGAGTCATATGGATAATCAAATAAACCTCTAACCATACCAGTGAATATTAAGAAAAATAAATTCCCATTTTGATCAAATTTTCTCACCTCTTGACCAATTCCAATAAAACCGTTATCCAGAGTTGGAGAAACATCAGAAAAATATCCATAAGCTGATGGCCGATTAATAATAATATTGCCATTTTCATCAAAAGTGGTATTATAATTACCGTAATCATAAAAACAGTGATATACTCCATCTGTAGTTTTAATAAGGTTGGCATTATCTGATGTGAAAGAGTGTCTGAACTTCCAGATAATACTTCCATCGAGGGCGACTTTAATGAAATATCGAATAGAATTTACAATTATGTTCCCATCAAAGCTTGGTACAATATTTTTAATCCTATCTTCACAGTTTAAGATATTTATAAAATTTAATTCTTCATCTAAGTAGCCGAGATAACTGCCGGTTGCGAAGAATAATTTATTACCAACTGTTGCTGATATGTATTCATTCCATAAATAATCATTAAAGTTTACTGTCTTGCTTCGGAGAATATTTAATTCTGAACCAAGTTCTATGAGGTAATAACTTTTACTATCAGAACCTTCTATGGCACATAATATATTCCCATTTGATAATTGGAAAAGTTGGATTGAACTTACATTATAAGTAATAGTAGTTTGTTTAATAACTTCACCATAGAAATTGAATAGTGCTATAACCACACTATCAGTTGAAGGTGATTTGTCTGTTTGCCAGGCTGTTGCATAATGTCCAAAAATTCTGATAGGTTTACTATATCTTCCAAAATAATCGGGGGTTGTATAATTTATTTTCTTATTCCATAATACTTTTCCTTCTTTATCTATACGTACTAAATGTTGAGCATTTGAAGAATCTAAATATGTTACAAGATATGTTTCAAAATAATCACTTAATACTGATTGTCCCCAACTCATATCTGGTAACTGTGTTTTGAATGAATTACTCTGTCCAAATGATGTGCTAATAAAAATGGATAGAACAATTGGAAGGTATAAATACTTTTTCATAAGGGGGCCCGTATAAATTTTAACATATAGGTAAGAAGTTCTTTGTTTATTATCAACAGAAAAAAAATGGTATTATAAACTACTTAGTATCTTAAAATTATCATATTTGTTGAATCGTTGGTAAAATGAGATTAACTTAATATTATGAAAAAGTTATTTGTTGTTTTTCTGCTAATAATACTTTCTCTGCTTCTTTATTTCTCCGAAGAGGTGAGTACAAATACTTCTTCAGAAGTAATCCAGAATACTAATGTTTATAGTTCCGGTTTACTTAAATCTGAATACTCCAATCTTGTAATACACAACAAATATGATATCGAAGTTAATCTAGATGTAGATAATAAAGTAATTACTGCAAAAGAAAAAATTGTTTGGTATAATAAATCAAATACCTCAACAAATGAGATTCAATTCCATTTATATCCGAACGGTTATAAAAGTACACGAACTGAATTCGCAAAAGGATATGATATAAGTTCACCCGATGCTCAAACAGAAATTAAAATCAGTAATTTTTTAGTTAACGGTGCAAAGAAGGAATTGATCTATTTCCAGCCGGAAATACCGAATCCGCACGACAGCACAGTTGCTAAAGTTATTTTAGAAGACGGAATAGAACCGGGTGATTCAGTCGAAATATATTTCGATTACTCGATGAAAATTCCTCGATCAGTAAAACGATTAGGATATGCTACGGGTAGAAATTTCTTTTTTATTTCTCAATGGTTTCCTAAAGTAGGTGTGTTTGAAAATGGTAGATGGATCTGCAGCCAATATCATCCATATCTAAATTTCTATTCTGATTTTGGAAATTACAAAGTGAATATAAAAATTCCGAAAAATTATACAGTTGCCTCAACGGGAATAATTAATTCCATTACACAAGAAAATAATAAAGCTGTTTATTCAATTATACAAAATGGTGTGCATGATTTTGTTTGGCTTGCAACTGATGAAATTCTTTACAGAAATTCGGTATACACACGTAAAGACGGTTCACAAGTTCAAATCAATGCTTATGTTCAGCCGGAACGTGAAAAATATTTTTACCGCTACTTTGAATCTGTTAAAAATTGTCTTGAATACTTTGAAGATAATATTGGTATCTATCCTTATCAAAACATTTCTTTGGTTGATGTCCCAAGAACAAGCGGCTCCGGTGGAATGGAATACCCGACATTATTTACTGTAAGTGCAAGTCTTTTTTCACCGCAATCTACCGGCTGGCCTGAATACCTGGTTGCACATGAATTTTCTCATCAGTTTTTTCAAGGTTTATTAGCAAGCAACGAAGTTTATGAAGCTTGGATTGATGAAGGATTCACCTCATACATAGCAACAAAAATTATGTATAAATATTATCCCGATATTTTTGTTTTTTTCACTATAGCATCATATGTACCGGTATTCGGTTTGAATTTCTTTTCGTATAATGAAATTCCTATCATTTACACACTTGTCGATATAAATCTGCCCGAAGGTGTGAGGAGTATGATGAGTTATTATAGAAGTATGTCCTTAGGTGCACTTGCTGATACTTCTTATAAACTACCGGATCGTTTATCCTATGTAGTAAATTCATATTCAAAACCAGAACTTGTTCTGCTTACTTTGGAGCGTTATGTAGGTTATGAAAAAATGATGGAAATATTAAAGAAATTTTATGATGAATATAAATACAAACATCCAACTGCTGATAATTTTTTTAGAATTGTAAAGTCTTCCGTTGATGAAAAAATTGATTGGTTCTTCGATCAATTTTACAGTTCATCCAATACATTTGATTACCAAGTTACTTCTGTTACAAAAAAAGATAGTGTAACATACGAAGTACTTGTTGAAAGATTAAGCGATGGGATATTTAAGAATGATGTTGTTCTATATACAGACAAAGAAACACTTAAACAGAAATGGGACGGAAAAGAAAGATGGAAGGTTTTTATTTTTAAAACTAAGCATAATGTTATAGCTGCTGAAATTGATCCCAATAGGAAAAACTTGCTCGATTATAATTTTGCGAATAATTCATACACAATCGAACCAAGAAGATGGGCATCGTGGTCGCTTGCAATCAGAGTATTTTTCTGGGTTCAGAATGCACTTATGATTCTAGGAAGCGTCGGATGATCCTAACAATAAAAAATATTTTAATTCATGGTACACGTGCTGTATTTTATAATTCAAAATTAGTTTTTTATCTCTGGGCATTTAATGCAGCTTCAGCGTTAATATTAACAATACCATTTCTTCAAGTGCTGCTCGATAATCTAAATCATTCACTTATTAGTGATAGTCTTGCACAAAATTTCGATTACATCTGGTATGTACAATTCCAACGGATTTACGAATTGCAATTCGAACATATTCCTTGGAGTATTTATAGTGTTGTAGCAATTTATACTTTGATTCAAACATTCTTTTTAGGCGGACTCATTTCAATTTTTAATAATCCCGAAAAAAATCATATCGTTGATTTTTTCTACGGTGGGGTAAAGTATTTTTTCAGATTTGTTAAAGTTCTTTTTGTATCGTTAGTATTTTTTGTTATTGCTTTCAAAATAAATGATTATTTAGGTGATTTGATCACATTACTTTTTAAAGATTCTGAGAATGTAAAAGCAGATTTTATTCTTAAAAGTTTAAGATATATTTTACTAATATTTTTTATCGGCGTTATAACTATAATTTCTGATTATACTAAAGTTGCTCTTGCTATTGGCGACAAAACAAAGATTTTAATAGGTACATACAATGCTTTTCTCTTCCTAAAAAATAATTTTGTAAAGATATTTTCTGTATTTCTTATAGTTTCCATCACTGGAGCCGTAGGTGTTATCCTTTATAATGTTATTGGAAAATTTATTCCACGAACTCCATATTATTTCCTAATCTTATCCTTTATTCTTCAGCAAATGTTAATTATCTTTCGATTGCTTGTAAGAATGCTTTTCTGTGCTACCGAAGTGAATCTCTATAAAGATCTTAGCGCAGATGTAGTAAACGCTGATTAAAACAAAAATTTATTTCTTATGGCTATAATACCTATTACAGTTTACGGCGATAAAATATTACGTCAAAAAACAGAACCGGTTAAAGCAGTTACCGATAAGCTAATTGTTAAAATAAAGAATATGTTTGATACAATGCGAAATGCTAACGGTATCGGTCTCGCTGCCAATCAAGTCGGGTACACTGAATCCATATTTGTAGTTGATCTTGAAGGCGTTGAAGGTTATGAAAAGTTCAAACCGGTTGTAATGATAAATCCAAAAATCGTTCTTCACTCGGATGAAAAAGTTAAACGGGAAGAAGGTTGTCTTAGTCTGCCCAATTTGAGAGCTGAAGTGGAAAGATCGAAAATAATAAAAGTGCAATATCTTAATACTGATGAAGAAGAGATTGAAGTAGAAGCTGATGATCTTTTTGCAAGGGTTATTCTGCATGAATATGATCATTTAATTGGTAAAATGATACCCGATAGAGTCAGTGATGAAATAAAAAACAAATTGCAAGATGAACTGACTAAGATTAAGAAAAGGGAAGTTGATATTGATTACCCTATCACACAAGGTTAAAGCACTCTCCGCATTTTTTATTCTTATTAAATCCGGAATGATCTGATGAAAATTGTTTTTATGGGAACTCCGGAATTTGCTATTCCTTCACTTCAAAAAATATTCGAAAGCAATCATGATTTAATTGCAGTTGTAACTGCACCTGATAAACAACGGGGCAGAGGTAGAGAAGTAACTCCAACTCCGGTTAAAGAATTTGCACTTAAAAATAAAATTACAGTATTCACGCCTGAAAAATTGAGCGATCAAACTTTCATTACCGAAATACAAAATATGCAACCCGATTTATTTGTAATAGTTGCTTTTAGAATTTTACCACGTGCAGTATTTGCAATTCCACGATTCGGATCATTTAATTTACATGGTTCTTTACTTCCTAAATACAGAGGCGCTGCACCTATTCAATGGGCTTTGATAAATGGTGAGAAAGAAACTGGTGTAACTACGTTCTTTCTGGATGAAAAAATTGATACCGGCAATATTATTCTACAAGAAAAAATTCAAATTGATGATGAAGATAATTTTGGAACCTTGCACGATAAAATGATGATGTTAGGTGCTGAACTGGTGATTAAGACAATCGAACAAATTCAAGACAATTCTTTTCAGTTATCAAAACAAGATGATTCGCTTGCTACACCAGCGCCGAAAATCACAAAAGATATTTGTAAGATTGATTGGAGTAAATCAGCAATTGAAATTCAAAATTTAGTACGGGGCTTATCACCACACCCGGGTGCGTTCTTCACTTATAATGAAAAAATATTCAAGATATTTAAAACCAGAGTGACTGATAATGTAGAAATTAAAAATGCAAATTCAGAAATTAAAATTGATTCGATACACTCTGTTTACCAAACAAAAAAAGAATTATTCATCAAAACCGGAAATGGATTTTTACAAATTCTAGAAATACAGCCTGAAGGAAGAAAAAAACTGAGTGTTGAGGAATTTCTTCGTGGTTATGAATTTTATCCTTCATTAAATGGGAATTGGAAAAATTTATGAGAAATAATCGTTATGAAAATATTACAGAAGCAATCGGTCGTACTCCGGTAGTCAAACTTGGTAGAATTTCTAAAGGATTGAAAGCTACAATCTGGGCTAAGATGGAATTTCTTAATCCTGGTGGTAGTTTGAAAGACCGGATTGCACGTTATATGATTGAAAAAGCTGAAAAAGATGGCAAGATTAAACCGGGTGATACAATATTAGAAAATTCATCTGGTAATACGGCAATGGGTTTGGCTATAGTATGCCGACAAAAAGGCTACAACTTAAAAATTGTTATCCGTAATACAACAAGTAAAGAAAAAATTAAAATGCTCGAAGTTCTTGGTGTGGATGTAATCAAAGTTGATGCATCTCTTCCGCCAGAGCATCCGGAGTCTTACAATAACTATGCACAGAATTTAGCTACTGCAAATCCTGATTTTTATTACATTGATCAGCATAACAATCTTGATAACAATGAAGCTCACTATATGACTACCGGTCCCGAAATCTGGGAACAGATGGAAGGTAAAATAGATTATCTGGTTGATGGTGTTGGTACCGGTGGTACTTTATTCGGTGCTGGTAAATTTTTGAAAGAAAAAAATCCTAATATTCAATTGATTGGCATTGATCCGGTTGGTTCCATTTTTTATGATTGGTTTAAGAATAAAAAATTAATTACACCTTCCCGTTATTTAATTGAAGGAATTGGTGATGAATTTTTAATTAAAACTGCTCAATTAGAATTAATGGATGATATGCTGAAGATTGAAGATAAAAAAGCAATCGGTTGGACAAAAAAACTTGCATTTGAAGAAGGAATTTTAGCTGGCGGATCAAGCGGAGCTAATATTTGGGGTGCCGTTCAAATTGCTAAAAAAATTGATAGTGAAGCTAATATTGTTACTTTTATCTGCGATACTGGATACAAATATTTTTCTACTATCTATAATAATGAGTGGCTTGAAAAGAATAATTTAATTTAGGCTCTTTAACAAATTCATCTATATATTATTTATTGTACTATAATTATATCTCATTCTCAATTCTGTTATTTATTTTAGTAATCAATAAACTGATATTTAAGGAAAGAATATAATTGGAAATAAAAAATTCAATTTTAGATTTAATAGGCAACACACCTTTAATAAAACTGAATAAATTAAGTAAAGGACTGAAGCCGCAGATTTATGCAAAATTAGAATCTGCAAATCCCGGTGGCAGTGTTAAAGACCGCATAGGTTATGCAATGATTGCTGACGCAGAAAAGCGAGGTCTGATTAAACCCGGCGGTACAATCGTAGAAGCAACAAGCGGCAACACCGGAATAGGATTAGCATTAACAGCTATAGTAAAAGGGTATAAAACTGTCTTTGTCTGCACAGAAAAAGTTAGTTCTGAAAAAATTAATTACTTAAAAGCTCTAAGTGCAGAAGTGATTGTTGTTCCTAATACCTATGAACCGGATCATCCGGAATATTATGTAAACGTTGCAAAAAGAATTGCTGAACAGACACCAAATTCATTTTTTGCATATCAATATAGCAATCCTTCCAATCCGGAAATTCATTATCAAACTACCGGTCCTGAAATTTGGAGACAGACCGAAGGGAGAATAACACACTTTGTTTCCAGCATTGGTACCGGCGGCACTATAAGCGGAACCGGAAAATTTTTAAAAGAAAAAAATCCAGACATTCAGGTAATTGGCGCTGATCCTCTCGGTTCAATATTCAAACATTACAAAGAAACTGGAGAGATTATTAAAGGTACTCCTTATTTGGTTGAGGGGATAGGTCAGGATTGTCTGCCGTCGAATGTTCACTTTCAGTACATCGATAAAATTATAAATATTAGTGATAAAGAATCTTTTGCAGCTGCTCGTAGATTAACAAAAGAGGAAGGTATTTTCTGCGGCGGTTCTACCGGAACGATTGTGCATGTAGCACTTGAATTGGCAAAAGACCTTACAGAAAATGATGTAATAGTTTTTATTGTCTGCGATACCGGTGAGAGATATTTATCAAAGATGCATTCAATTGAATGGCTTCGCGATAATAGAATGCTTGATCTGGAAATTAAAGTTCTTCGCGATATATCCTACGCCAAGAAATTAAAAGGTAACGAGGAAATAATCTATGTTCATGATGATATGATTGTTAAAGATGCAATAAAGATTATGAATGAAAAAGGATTCTCCTATATTCCGGTTCTTAATGAATATCTTCGTCCGGTTGGAAGTTTGAGAGAAAGCAGATTGATATCAAATATATTAGAAGATCAATCGTTATTGAATGTACCGGTAAAGGATGTTATGGAAGATAGTTTTTTGGTACTTGATGCAAAATCTAGTATCACAGAAGTAAAAAGAGCATTGAAAGATGCACATGCAATTTTAGTTTCTGATTTTGGTAGAATCATTGATATTATAACAAGATATGATTTGATTGATTTTGAATAGAAATTCTCTGTATCGATTTAAAATAATTTTGAAAACAAAAATTGTATTTATCCGTTTCTAGCGGAATTTGTAAATCGTAAATTTTTAAGGAGTCACATGGGTTTTTCAACAGACGCAATACATGCCGGACAGCATCCCGATCAAGTAACGGGGGCAGTTTCAACACCAATTTACATGACATCAACCTATGCTCAGGATGAACTAGGTGTTCATAAAGGTTTTGAATATGGACGCACACATAATCTTACAAGGCAATCCCTCGAAAAAAATATTGCTGTACTTGAAAAAGGAAAGTACGGAATTGCTTTTGCATCAGGTTTATCTGCCGAAAATGCAATACTCGGTTTACTTAAATCCGGTGATCATGCAATAGTTTCAAATAATGTTTATGGAGGTACTTACCGTTTGTTTGAATTGATTATGAAAGATTACGGTTTAAATTTTTCTTGGGTTGACACAACAAACATTAAGAAAATTGAAAATGTAGTTAATTCAAAAACTAAGATGGTATATATAGAAACTCCTACTAATCCTATGTTAAACATTACCGATATTCAAGCAGTATCAGAACTTTGCCTTAGACATAAATTAATTTGTGTGGTTGATAACACTTTTATGACACCATATTTTCAGAATCCTTTAATGCTCGGTGCTGATGTTGTAATTCACAGCACTACAAAATATTTGAATGGTCATTGTGATGTAGTGGGAGGAATATTAATTACAAGCGATGAAAAAATACATGAGAGATTGCGCTATCTCCAAAATGCTGTTGGTGCAGTACCTTCACCATTTGATTGCTGGCTTACTTTGCGTTCTACCAAAACTCTAGCTGTACGCATGAAACAACATCAGCAAAATGCTATGGCAATAGCTTCATATTTAGAAAAACAATCTTATGTAAAAAAAGTTTTATACCCGGGATTACAATCTCATCCACAGTATGAGTTAGCTAGAAAGCAGATGAGCGGATTTGGAGGGATGATTTCAGTTGAGTTCCACGATTTTGAAACAGCTAAGAAAGTATTGAATAATGTTAAGATATTTACACTCGCAGAAAGTCTTGGAGGTGTTGAAAGTTTAATTTGCCATCCGTCGTCTATGACGCATGCATCAGTACCAAAAGAAGAACGTGAGAAATATGGCTTTACCGATAGTATTGTTCGATTTTCTGTTGGAATTGAAGATAAAGAGGATTTAATTGCTGATATAGAACAAGCGATAAAATAATTCAATATTAGCCTTTAGATAACATATCCTGATTTTATATTTGCAAAAACTTATCACAATAATTTTTCTCTTCTTTTAACGATTAAAATTATTCAGTAATTTTGTATCGCAAAATTGGAGAGGCATCATGTCCGAACAAATTAAAAACAAATCTATGATTAATTCAGTTGATGATACAAAATATTCAATGGATACTCATATCATCTACGGTAAAAATATTTCTGATAAATGGGATTATTCACATCATGTAACACCGCCTATTTCATCATCAACAACATTTCGTTTGGATTCTGTAGAACGCGGCGCTCAAGGTTTTATGCAGTTTGCAAATACTGAAGCTTTCGGTGATAAAGCGCCAATCTTTATCTACGACCGCCTTGGTGAACCAAATAAAGATTTGCTAGAAGAAAATCTTGCTTATGTAGAAAAAGGTGAAATGGCTGTCAGTTTCTCCAGTGGTATGGGTGCTATTTCTGGTGTACTTGGAATTTTAACTACTGCCGGTGATGAAATTATTTCTCACAATACATTGTACGGGTGCACTCTTTCTCTTCTAACAAATTGGTATCCGCGTTACAATATTAAATGGAATCCAATCGATCTTACTAATCCTGAAAATATATTTAAAGTTTTATCTCCTAAAACAAAAGTTATTTATTTTGAAACACCAGCAAATCCTAATATTGAAATTATTGATATTGCTTTAATAAGAAATGTTGTAGATGATATTAACAAAGGAAGAGATGAAAAAGATAAAATCCATATCGTAATTGATAATACATTTGCTACTCCATTTTGTCAAAGACCGATAGAACAAGGATCGGATTTTGTTGTTCATTCACTTACAAAAGGGATTGGCGGTTTTGGTACTGATATGGGCGGTGTTGTAATTGGTAAAAATAAGTTTAAAGATATTTTACAACTTTATAGAAAAGATTTTGGAGCTGTGTTAAGTCCCAAAAGTGCTTGGTCAATTTTAACTTATGGATTACCATCACTTGCATTGCGTCAGCGTCAACAAATTAAAACAGCTATGCGTGTTGCAGAATTTTTGAATTCACATCCTAAAATTGCATATGTAAATTATCCCGGTCTGCCTAATTTCAAATATTATGAAATAGCAAAAAAACAGATGATTGATTTCAATGGAAATTTTGCTCCGGGCAGTATGATCTATTTTGTTCTTAAAGGAAGCACACCATCAGAATCTAAAGAGAACGGAAAAAAATTTATGGATTACGTAGCCGACCATGCTTATACAATGACTCTCGCTGTTTCATTGGGACATACAAGAACATTAATTGAACATCCGGCTTCGATGACTCATTCGATTGTTCCTCCTGAAAAATTAGCTGAGAGAGGTTTAGATGCCGGCGGTATCAGATTGGCAATGGGATTGGAGAATTCTGATGATATTCTTTTTGATCTTGATGAATCATTAAAAGTTATCTAATAAAACCTACCAAATTCCCTCCCATACGGGAGGGAATTATTATATTAATAAATGATAATTATTAAAAGTGAACTATTCAAAAAATTTCCAGAAATTATTTTTGGTTTAAGTACAAAAATTGGTCTTGAAAGAAAGCCGCCCTACTTCTTTAACCTTTCTCTAACTGTTAATGATGATGAAAATTTAGTTAAAGAAAACCGAAAAGCATTTTTTGCTCAGTTGGGATTGAATCAAGAACAAATTGCTTATCAAAAACAGATTCATAGTGATATAATAAAATTTGTTGATAAACCCGGTCTCTTAGGTGAGAGTGATGCGTTAATTACTTCCAAAACAAATATCGGATTAGCAATTTCGGTTGCTGATTGTACACCTATTTTTATTTATGATAAGAAAAATAAAGTTATAGCAGCAGTGCATTCGGGTTGGAGAGGAACACAAAAACAAATTCTAAAAAAAACTCTAAACAATTTAAAATTTCATTGGAAATCTGATCCTGACAATCTATTCATTTATGTCGGTCCATCAATATCTCAAAAAAATTATAAAGTAGGAGAAGATGTTGCTGCTCAATTTGATCAAAAATATTTGTTAATGAAAAATGGTAAATTATATCTCAATGTTGTGAATGCAAATATTGATATGCTTAAACAATTCGGGATTCCTGAAGAACAAATAGAAATTTCAAAATATTGTACATTCGGGGAGAAAGATCTACTTCATTCATTTCGTCGTGATGGAATTATATCCGGCAGATCATTAGGTGTTATCGCTTTAAAGGGTGATTAATGGTATCAGATCAATTGAAAATTGCAAGTGGTTATATTTTAATTTGCTTAATCTGGGGTTCAACATGGTTGGCTATACGTGTTGGACTGGAGTCACTTTCGCCGGTTATTTCCGGCGGATTAAGATTTACATTAGCATCATTCTTTGTACTCGTTTTAATGAAGATAAAAAAAATAAAACTTCAAACAGATTCTAAATCAATAAAACTTTACTTAATTCTTGCATTCTTTTCTTTCTCAATTCCTTTCGGACTTGTTTATTGGGCAGAACAATTTATTCCTTCCGGATTAGCTTCTATATTATTTGCAGTATTTCCATTTTATGTAATTATTTTTTCAAGAATTGCAATGCCGGAAATGAAAATATCATCTGAACAAATCTTTGGTGTTATAATCGGGTTTATTGGTATCGTTACAATTTTTGCAGAGGATTTAAAATTCGATTTATCAAATAATATTCTTGGTATGTTAGCTGTATTAATTAGTTCGGGAATACAAGGTGGTATTGCTGTAATCATAAAAAAGTATGGTGGCCATTTGAATCCGTTATCAATGAATTTTGTCCCTTTGTTAATTGCTGGATTAGTTATGATTTTAACTGCATTCATTTTTGAGAAGAGTAGCGAATGGATATTTGATATAAAAGCTTTTGGTTCAATTTTTTATCTGGCATTATTCGGTACAGTTGTAACATTCACTACATACTATTGGCTTCTTAAAAGAATAAATGTTGTTATACTCTCTCTTTCAACTTTGATAACTCCAATTGTTGCTGTTTTTCTCGGTTGGATTATTTTAGGTGAATTATTTTCTCTGCAAGATTTGATTGGGAGCGGATTAGTGCTAATCGGAATTTTATTTGCTAATTTTAAAGGGTTGGTAAATTATTATAAAAGTAAAAGAACAATTACATGATTAATATTATCAGAATTAGAAACGCTTCTTTCTATGCCTATCATGGAGCATTAAAAGAAGAACAGCATATCGGCGGTAAATTTGAAGCGGACGTTGATATTTATGCAGATTTTTCAAAAGCTGCACAAAATGATGATTTATCAAAAACAATTAATTACGAAGAAGTATATAAATTTATCAATATAATAGTCCACGAAAAAAAATATTATTTAATTGAAACATTAGCTACAGTTATTGCTGATAGATTGTTACAGAAATATAAATCTATTATAAAAATTGCTGTACGTGTCCGTAAACATCACGTGCCGGTTGGTGGCGTGTTGGATTATGTAGAAACAGAAGTAATAAAAGAAAATGGTGAATAATGTCTTTCTTGGTCTCGGTTCTAATTTAGGTGATAGAAAAAAATATCTTTCTGATGCAATTGAAAAAATTGGAGATGAACATTCCGTAGTAGAAAAGATATCCTCGTTATATGAAACATCTCCATATGGAAATATTAAACAAAATAATTTCTTGAATATTGTAATTAGAATTGTAACTAATTATTCAATTGAAAAGTTATTTGAAAGGATGAAAGTTATAGAGAAAGCAATTGGACGTAAAAATAATATATTAAAGTGGGGCCCAAGAGAAATTGATATTGATATTCTTTTCTATAATGACTTAATTTATAATAGTGATAACGTAATTATTCCTCATCCGGAAATTTTGATGAGGGATTTTGTATTGTTACCGTTGATAGAAATTGCACCTGATTATATTCATCCGGTGATTAAAAAAAGATTAGATGAAATCGACATTTCAAAAATTGAAAAACATATAATTTCAAAAATATAAAGATTCCCGTGGCAGATATTCGTTATATAGCTATTGAAGGTGTTATTGGTGCTGGTAAAACATCGCTTGCACAAAAACTCGCTGATAAATTAGGCGCTAATTTAATATTGGAACAGTTTGAAGAAAATCCATTCCTTGAAAAATTTTATGAAGATAGAAAACGGTATGCTTTCCAAACACAGATGTTTTTTCTAATCAATAGGTATAAGCAACAGCAACAGTTAAATCAGCAAGAATTATTCTCTAAATATATTGTATCGGATTATATTTTTGAGAAAGACAAAATATTTGCCTATTTGAATCTCTCCGGTGAAGAATTAAAATTATATGAAAGTATTTTCCCTTTGTTAGAAAGGGATATCCCCAAACCTGATGTTGTTATTTTTTTACAATCGAGTACAGACCGTCTTATAACAAATGTTAAAAATAGAGACCGGAAGATTGAAAAGAATTTAAATAGGGGTTACCTTACTGAACTTTCCGAGGCATATAATAATTTTTTCTTCAAGTATAATGATACACCGCTTTTAATTGTAAACACAAGTGATATCGATTTTGTAAACCGGGATGATGATTTTGATGAACTTTACACTCAAATCTTTCGTGATGACAGAGGATTTATTGAATATTTCAATCCAGAGGTTAAATAATTTATGAGTTTGCTGCGGATAATATTATGGGGATTATTGTTTTATTTGGCGTGGAAAACACTAAAAAATATATTTAATGCATTCAGCAATATTAAAATTAATAATACAAAGAAAGCTGAACCTATAAATCATAGAAACTATAAATCTCAAATTAAGAAAGAAGATGTAGTAGATGCAGAATTTGTTGATATTACTGAAACAAAATCTGAAAAACCAAAAGATTGATATTGAATGTCCTCCCATAATTATTTTAATAAAATAACAACCAAAATACTCAGAAAATATTTATCCGCTGAATTATTAGTTGATTTTAAAATTCCAGTTCCCCAAAAAGTTTTAGTTATACGTCAGCATAATCAATTTGGTGATATGCTTGCAAGTGTTTCACTTTTCAGGGCGATCAAAGAAACATATCCCAGTGTAACACTTACGTTATTAGCCAGTCCAGAAAATTATTTTGCTGTCGAGAAAAATCCATTCATAGATCAAATATTTGTATTTGATAAAAAAAAAATATTAAATCCATTTTATATATGGAGATTGAAAAAATTACTAAGAAATAGTTATGACCTTGCAATAGTTCCGGCAACTGTAGCAATTTCTTCTACAAGTTGCATTTTGGCAGCAATATCAAAATCCAGAATAAAAATTGGCCCACGCTCCCTTGATGGTAAATTAAATGAATTAAGTTATTTGTTTAATTTCAGAATCGATCTTAATTGGAAAAAATGTCCCGATGCACACGTCTCTGATTTTATACTTGATATAGTTAGACCATTTAATATTACCACTAAAAAATATTTTTCAAGATTTACATTCGAAGATGAAGAAATGAATTATGCAGATAAATTCATCCAATCGCTACCTAATCCGGATTCTGAATATATAATCGGTTTTCATGTGGGTGCCGGTAAACCTCAAAATAAATGGGATTTGGATAATTATGTTGAGTTAATAAATGAATTATTAAAAAAATATAATATGAGATATTATTTTACCGGAAGTGATGCTGATAAAGCAGAAATAAATTATATGAAAAAATATTTTCCAAATGCTGGCTATTTTCTGAATAAAACTATTCCTCAGGTTTCAGCATTGATAAGAATAAGCCATCTTTTTATTACAAATGATACCGGTATTATGCATGTTGCCGGTGCAACAACAACTCTTCAAATATCTCTTTTCGTACCAACAAATCCTTTCAATTGGGCTCCAGTTGGGAAAGGAAAATATTTTATTCGTAAATCCGATCTTATGAACGATATTAGTGTTAAAGATGTTCTGAATCTTTTACAGTTTGTTTTTGAAAAACATAATGACAATGATGATAAATAATTTCCAAAATATAGCCGCAATTGATGTTGGTACAAATTCATTTCATTTGATTGTCGTTAAAATTAATAAGAACGGCAGTTTCGAAATTATTGACCGTGAGAAAGAAGTTATTCGTTTAGGTGAAGGCAACATTGGTGATATTAAAACAATTAAAAGTGAAGCAATCATTCGGGGTATTGAAACTCTAAAACGTTTCAAAGGGATTGCCGATTCCCATAATGCAAAAATTAGAGCTGTTGCTACAAGTGCAGTACGTGAAGCACATAATAAACATGAATTTATTAAAAAAGTTTTTGATGAAACCGGATTAGAAATTGAAATTATCAGCGGTTACGAAGAATCGCGTTTAATTTATCTCGGGATTCTGAAAGCAGTACCGATTTATGATAATAAATCTTTAGTGATTGATATAGGTGGTGGAAGCACAGAGTTTTTACTCGGGTATAAAGGAAATACAATTCAATCTTATAGTCTCAAAATCGGTGCTGTTCGATTAACACAAAAATTTTTCCCTGATTATGAAGTAACAGAATCAAGTATTAAAGAATGCCGTAAATGGATTGAAGGCGAACTCTATAATATTGCTGATATAATTAAGCGGGAAGGATTTGATATTTGTGCCGGGTCCTCCGGAACAATTATGTCTGCCGGTTTGATGATTAAGGCAAAACGTGATGGTAAAATTTCCCCAATGGCTATCCTCAATAATTTTGTTTTTACCTATAATGAACTTAAAGAAATTGAAAATGAAATCTTAAAACGAAAAAGTGTTGATAAAAGAAAAAAGATTCCGGGCATTGATGAGAAACGTGCTGATATTATTCCGGCTGGTATTATTATTTTATCAACAATATTTAAACTATTTGAATTAGAACAAATGACCATTTCCGGTTATGCTCTTCGCGAAGGAATTGTAATAGATACTTTACAGAAACTAAATGCAGATGATACAAAACCTAATTTTGCTGAAATAAGAAAAGAGAGTGTTAAGCATCTTTCAGAATCTTGCCGGTACGACTTAGAACATTGTAGCCACGTTTCTAAATTAGCTTTACAAATGTTTGATCAATTGAAGGATCTGCATAACCTAGGTAGTGAATGCCGTGAATATTTAGAAGCTGCATCAGTATTGCACGATATTGGTTATCATATATCACATACAAATCATCACCATCACAGTTATTATATTATACGCAATAGTGAATTACTCGGTTTTAATGAGAATGAAATCAGTATAATTGCAAATGTTGCACGCTACCACAGAAAAAGTCATCCAAAAACTTCACATGAAGAATATAATCAGCTTCCGCTCAACTCACAGAAAATTGTTACCAAGCTTGCATCAATTTTAAGAATAGCTGATTCACTCGACAGAACTCACAAAAAGATAGTGCACAATGTAGAATGTAGAATTAAGAGTAATATGATTGAACTATATATTACTATTTCAAAGAATGAAAATCTGGAAATTGAATTGTGGAGTTTAGAGAGAAGAAAAATATTATTTGAAGAAATTTATACAAAAAAAATAATTGAAAAAGTGGTTACTGTTTAACTCAATGTGCTGAAAAAGATTTTTGTTAGCGGCAAAGTAAAATAAAACTTAGATCCTTTCCCTTTTTCACTTTTAACCCAAATATCACCGCCAAGTTTATCGACCATTTCGTGACAAAGTATTAAACCAAGTCCGGTTCCCAATTCTCCTTCAGTGCCTTTCGTCGAAATGTTTTGGTCAATTCTGAAAAGCTTATCAATTTTTTCTTTTTCTAAACCAACACCATTATCTTCAATACATATTTCAACATATTTAGCTTTTAGTTCAGTAGAGATAGAAATCTTTCCATTCCGGTGAGAAAATTTTACAGCGTTCGAAATTAAATTATTAAGAATTGAATTTAACATTCTTTTATCAACTGAAACATAAATATTATCAGTAACCTTATTCTCAATTTCAATCGATTTTGCTTCGTAGTTTTGAGCATTAATTTCTAATACATTATTAATAATACTACTTAGTTCAAGTTTTTCAATATAACATTCCATGCGGTTAGTTTGAATTTGCGCCCAATCTAATAGCTGCTCAATAAGTGTATACAAGTTTTTAGAAGTTTTATTAATATCGTTCGAAATATTTTTTATTTCCTCTTTGCTGAATTCACCATCATTTTCTACTAATATATTAGATAAACCTAATAGACCTTGAAAAGGAGATTTGAGATCGTGTGCCACAATGGAAAAGAATTTGTCTTTAGTCGCATTCAATTCTAAAAGTTCTGCCTCTGATTTTTTCAATTCAGCTGTTCTATTTTGAACTTCTTCTTCTAATTTATGTGCGTATTTAATTTCAGAGATATAATTATGAATCATATATAAAGTAAAACCGATAATGCTTAAAGAAATCAGAATAAACCACCAACGTGTATAAAATGGACTTAATATTGTTATAATATTTGATTCATATGTTTTACTCCAATCACTACCTAAGTTCTTAGCTTGTACAAGTAATTTATATTTACCCGGTTCAAGGTTAGTATATCTTATGTTATTTCTCGTACCTACTTCAGTCCAATTATTATCAAATCCTTCCAGTCTAATTCTGTATTGTATTAAATTTTCATTTTTAAATGAGATTGATCTGAATCTAAATATAAATGAACTTTCTCCATTACTTGTTTTATATGATTTAGTCAAATCAGAAATTAATCCTTTTGAATCCTCTAATTCGATTGAGGTAATTACGGGGGGATGAATCGGCATGTCATATTGCGGAAGATAACATGATACCCCATGATCTGTTCCTATCCAAATTCTTCCGAATGAATCTAATGTATAAGCAGAACGGTTTGTTTCTCTACCTGAAAGTCCATCTTTTTCACTGAATAATCTTGTTGTATTTCCATCCCATTTAATAACTCCGTCATTTGTTCCAAACCAATAGTTATTGGATTTATCTTTAGATATAAAAAATATTTTTCTATTAATTACTGGATTATTACCTGGAAAATAATTTATTGTATCATTCTCGAGTATATATAAACCATTTGCAGTCCCAATCAGTTTTTTATTATTAACATAATTTTGGATAGCAAATATGCTGCTTCCATATTGCTGCTTACTTATAGTTAATTTCTTATATACTCCATTCTTCAATATGGCTAATCCATCCGTGCATGCACCATAAATCACACCGTTCTCATCAATAAATAATTTTCTTGTTCTTAAAAATTCTTTGTTATTATCTAATATTAATTTGTATTTATCTTCAGAAATTTTGAACAAACCATTTTCTGAACCGACCCAAACAGTTCCATGCTTATCAGTAATTACTGAAGTTGCTTGAGAAGTAATACCTGATTTTATCCATTTAATTTCTTTTGAGTGATTCATTTTACCAATTCCAAGCTCAGAGGCAGCAATCCATACATTACCGGTGGAATCTTTGCAAATGTCTAAAATTCTTGAAGTGAAATAATTTTTATCTTTTGGGGTAGTTAGAGTAATTGTAGAAAATTTATCATCTTTTAATATAGTTATGCCATGATTGTGACCGAAAATATAATATTCAGGCTCAACTTCACATATAGCAGTTACTTCATTTTCTAATAATCCGTTTTCTTTAAAGTAATTTTGAAAAGAGAAATTACTTACTTTATCTATCCCTCTATAACTTGTAAACCAAATATTCGATTCACGATCCAGAAAAATTGCTGAACTGCCAGAACTTGTGAATCTGTTTTCTTGATCAGCAGCAATTACTTTCTTACTTGATATCTCGAAGTAGAATTTTTCTATATCGTTACCGTAATAGATTCTGTCAACTTTATCATAAGTGAAGCAGATGTGCCTCAGCTTCGGAGAAGGGAAATCAGTAGTCATCATATTATTTGAAGTAACTATATCAAATTTTCTGTCTTTAATAACGCCAATCCATTTATTCCCTAACAACCAAATTTTTGGTTCAGATTTGTTTTTAACATTTTCAAAATCGATTGATTTAATTTGATTAGAGGTAACATTTATCAATGAATTAATACTATTGTCAATTTTCCCATCATTGATTACAGACAAACCATTTTCAGTGCAGACATACAATTTGTTTTGGTAGGATTTAATTGTATTAATGCGGTTGTTTAATAGTCCATCATTTTTTGTTATCCGATACCACTTATTATTTTTATAATAATGGATACCTTCATTTGTGCCGAAATAATATACCGGTTCAGAGTTTTCATATATTATATCAAATGATGTGAAGATATTCTGATCTCTTTCAAAATGGGGTAGTTCATAAATCAATGTCCATGTATTATTCTTAAAAATTGCAATTTGATTACTACTCAAGTAAGGGATAGCAATAATATTATTATTACTATCAGCTTTGATCAGAAAATATTCAAGTCGTGGCAATCCTTCTTCCGCAGAATAGTTCTTCCAGACGTAACCATCGTAAACAGATACTCCATATTCTGTAGCAAACCACATGCGTCCTTGTTGGTCTTGTGTTACATCATGAACATAGTTGGTGTTAAGTCCATTCTCGAGTGTATATGTTTGCACTGGATAACTTTGTGCATCATTTTTTGTTGGCAGAAATAGAAAAACAAAAAAGAATGCAATTGTAGTTATGGATTTTCTTATAATCATAAATGAGTATTGCTTCTAGATGTAATATAGAAATAATTAATAGAATTATCATTTGAAAGACAAAATTGTACCAAAATGAATTGAATTAAAGTCAATATATCTTTAATTGAAATAAAAGAGATTTTTTGCTTTTATAACAAGCCGTTAATTATATTTCGTAACGGAAAAAACAAATACACTTAATGAGACCTACAGTTTATATCAAAGATCTTAAAAATCACGTCGGCGAAGAAGTTACATTAAAAGGTTGGCTGTATAATAAAAGATCTAGCGGTAAACTACAATTTTTAATTTTAAGAGATGGTACTGGATATGTACAATGTGTAGTTTTTAAAGGCAATGGACAGGAAATGTTCGATGCAGCAGACAAACTAACACAAGAATCATCTTTTGAAGTTAAAGGGAAAGTGAAGGAAGAACCCCGTTCTATTGGGGGCTATGAGCTTGATGTTATTGATCTTAAAACTATTTCTATTGCTCATGAATACCCTATAACACCAAAAGAACACGGGATTGAATTTTTAATAGATAACCGTCATTTATGGGTTCGTTCTAAAAAACAAGTAGCAATACTTAAAATTCGGGCGCGTGTAGTTAAAGCTATTCGGGATTTTTTTGATTCACGAGGCTTCACTTTATTTGATCCACCGATTATAACACCAAATGCTTGCGAGGGAACTTCAACACTTTTTGAAATGGAATATTTTGACCTTGGCAAAGCTTACTTAACACAGAGTGGACAGCTTTACGCTGAAAGCGGTGCTATGGCATTGGGAAAAGTTTATACTTTTGGTCCTACTTTTAGAGCAGAAAAATCCAAAACGAGAAGACATTTAACTGAATTTTGGATGGTTGAACCTGAAATGGCTTTTTATGATTTGAACGATGATATGGATCTTGCAGAAGAATTTTTAGAATATATTGTTCAGACTGTATTAGAAGATAAAAAAGAAGAATTAAAAGAATTAGAACGTGATATTACAAAATTAGAATCGATTAAAAGACCCTTCCCAAGGATTTCTTATACAGATGCAGTTGAAATTTTGAAAAAGAAAGGTGTTGATTTTCAGTGGGGTAATGATTTAGGTGGTACTGATGAAACTTTAATTGGTGAAGATTTTGATAGACCGGTAATGATACATAGATATCCATCAGAGGTGAAAGCATTCTACATGAAACGCGATCCCGAAAATCCTAAACTTGCACTTGCAGTTGATGTGATTGCTCCGGAGGGTTATGGCGAAATTATTGGAGGCAGTCAGCGTGAGGATAATCTCGATTTATTACTTGAAAGAATTAAAGAACATAATTTACCTCAATCGTTTTTTGAATGGTATTTAGATTTAAGAAGATTTGGTTCTGTTCCACATGCCGGATTTGGATTGGGCTTAGAACGTACCGTTAGCTGGATCTGCGGACTTGAACATTTACGTGAAGCTATTCCATTCCCGAGAATGATTTATAGGAATACTCCATAATATGAATATTGAAATCATCCTTTTCATTATATTGGCAACAATCGCTGCAATAACTGCCGTAGTTATGATAACAAGAAAGAATGCAGTTATAAGTGCATTATTTCTTGTCCTTAATTTTTTTGCTCTTGCCGGATTGTATCTTTTATTAAATGCACAATTCATTTCTGTTGTTCAAATTATCGTTTATGCCGGTGCAATTATGGTTCTATTTTTATTTGTTATTATGCTGCTTCGTACAGATGATGAAAATCAAATTTTTGCTGATAAAAAACCGATAAAATATTTTGCAATTCTGATTAGTGCATTTGTTTTTTTACAGATTGCTTATTTACTTATAGTTGGTAAACCATCTAGAGAACTTACTCCTGATGAAGCAGTTAGTATTAATACCGGTACTATTCAGAACATTGGAAGAGAACTTTACACTAATTATATAATTCCTTTTGAAGTTGCCGGATTTCTTTTATTGGCGGCTACAATCGGTGCAATTGTTTTAGCTAAGAAAAAATTTGAATAAACCACCCCTATATTTTCTCTTCATAATTAGGTTGGGGAATTAAATGGGGAAGTAGTTGGAGATAATATGTCATCAATACCAATGGAATATTATTTAATATTGAGTGCATTTATGTTCACAGTTGGTGTTGCCGGTGTGCTTATACGCAGAAATGCAATCATTGTCTTTATGTGTATTGAACTTATGCTCAATTCTGCAAATTTAACTTTAGTCACTTTTTCATCTTATCTGGGAAATCCGATCGGTCAGATTTTTGTATTTTTTGTTATGACTGTTGCTGCCGCTGAAGCTGCCGTTGGACTTGCAATTATAATTGCAATGTTCAGAAATAAATTAACAGTTAATATTGACGAGATAAATATTTTCAAATGGTAAAAAACTGATGATTAATTTTATTTACCTAACAGTACTTTTTCCGTTAATTGGATTTTTGATCAATGGATTATTCGGATCAAAAATTAAGAGTGAAAAAATTATCGGTATTATTGGAAGCTCAACTGTTGGTCTCTCTTTTATAGTATCATTATTGGCGTTAATTGAAACTATTGGATTTCCGGTAGAAAATAGAAGCAGCACGGTAGAATTATTTTCATGGTTAAGTGTTGCCGGACTCGAAATTAAATTTGCCTACTTAGTAGATCAACTATCATTAACAATGTCTTTAATTGTAACCGGTGTTGGGTTTTTGATTCATATTTACTCAATAGGTTATATGCATGGTGATAAAGGATATTGGAGATTTTTCTCATACATGAACTTGTTCATCTTTGCAATGATGAATTTAGTACTCGGTGATAATTTTTTAGTCCTCTTTTTAGGTTGGGAAGGAGTTGGGCTCTGTTCTTATTTATTAATTGGTTTTTGGTATGATAGAAAATTTGAAAAAGGTACAGTTGCACAAGCCGCTAAAAAAGCTTTTGTAGTGAATAGGATTGGCGACTTTGGATTTTTACTCGGTATGTTTTTAATCTATTTTACTTTCGATTCGCTAAACTTTAAAGAAGTGTTTTCTAAAGCTGCATCCCTTCCAATACCTGAAGTTACTTTCGGATTGATAGCAATCTTTTTATTTATTGGTGCAACTGGAAAATCAGCACAAATACCACTGTTCGTTTGGTTACCTGATGCAATGGCTGGTCCAACACCGGTATCAGCACTCATACATGCGGCAACCATGGTTACAGCCGGTGTCTATATGGTATCACGCGCATCAATTATTTTTGCCTCTGCTCCTACTGTTATGACGGTTGTAGCTGTTATTGGTCTCCTTACAGCATTAATGGCTGCAACAATTGGTCTTGTGCAGAATGACATCAAAAAAGTTTTAGCTTACTCAACTGTTAGTCAATTAGGATATATGTTTTTAGCCGCTGGTGTCGGTGCCTTTAGTGCATCTATATTCCATGTAATGACTCACGCTTTCTTTAAAGCCCTATTATTTCTTGCAGCCGGTTCTGTAATTCATGGTATGCATGAAGAACAGAATATTCAAAAGTATGGCGGATTGAAAAAATATATGCCCAAAACTTATCTTACTTTTTTTGTTGCCACTCTTGCAATTACCGGTATACCGGGTCTATCAGGATTTTTTAGTAAAGATGAAATTTTATGGTATGCTTATGCTAACGGAGGATTCTTATTCTGGATTATTGGGGTTGCTACAGCAATGTTAACTGCGTTTTATATGTTTAGATTACTTTCATTAACATTTTACAGTAAAGAAAGATTCGATCATCACCATGTTCATCCGCACGAATCACCTTCTGTAATGACTATTCCACTGATTATACTTGCAGTTTTATCAGTAATCGGCGGTTATATTGGGCTGCCGGAAGTATTTTCAGGAGAACATGGAAATATATTTCATAATTGGTTGGAACCGGTTTATGCACCGGCTATTGATAAATTAGGTTATTTTGGTTCACATACACATTTAGAAGAAATTTTATTAATGATAATTTCTGTAGCACTTGCATTAACAGCAATCTACTTTGCACTTAAGATTTATACAAAGAAACCAGGTATAGCTGTAGATGTTTCTAATAAATTTAAAGGTTTATATAATCTATTATTAAATAAATATTTTATTGATGAAATTTATGAAGCTACAATTATTCAACCGATTCAGAAAGGTTCAGAAAAAATCTTATGGAAGTTCACTGATAATATTATTATCGATGGCGCTGTTAATGGTGTTGCTAAAATCATGAATAAAGGTTCATCGGTTATAAGAAAAATACAAACCGGCATTACGCAATTCTATGCCTTTATTATGGTGCTGGGTATAGCCGTAGTACTGTTATGGATAATTTTATCACTCTGATTTATGTAAAAAAATATTAAATATGCTTCACCCTATGTTTCGATAAATAGCACGGGAATCAGAATTAATAAAATATGGAACAAAATTTTCTTTTAACATACTTACTACTTTCTCCAATAATTGGAAGTATTCTTGTACTATTTTTCAAACAAGAACAGATAAAACTAATTAGATGGTTCGCACTAGCCGTTTCAACAATAGCTTTTGTAATATCTGTGATCATCTATTTTAATTTTGATAGTGCTAACCCACAATTTCAATTTTTACACAATGTTTTATGGATTGATAGTCTTAATATCAGCTACAATGTAGGTGTAGATGGAATCTCTTTATTGTTAGTGCTGTTAACCACATTTTTAACACCGCTTACTTTTTTATCAACCTGGAAAGCGATTGAAAAAAATGTCAAGATGTTTACATTTTCAATGTTGTTTTTAGAAGCTGGCATGCTTGGCGTTTTTATATCACTTGATATTTTCTTGTTCTACATCTTCTGGGAAG
>CAYXKL010000010.1:34957-41282 GCA_964464825.1 uncultured Melioribacter sp.
ATGCTTATACCAATGTATTTTATAATCGGTGTTTGGGGCGGTGAAAGAAGAATTTATGCTTCAGTAAAATTCTTTATTTACACGATGGTCGGTAGTTTACTTATGCTGGTAGCAATAATATGGCTTGCAGTTTATGCTTCTGATCTTACTGGGAAGTTTACTACTAATTTAATTGAACTTTATAAAGTTGGTCCAACCATTCCTCATCAAATTCAAGCATGGATGTTCGGTGCATTCTTTATCAGTTTTGCAATTAAAGTTCCTCTCTTCCCATTACATACATGGCTTCCTGATGCGCACGTTGAGGCACCTACTGCCGGTTCAGTTATTCTTGCCGGTGTATTATTGAAAATGGGTACTTATGGTATGCTCAGATTTTGTTTACCTTTGTTTCCTCAATCTTCTGTTGAATTTTCACCTATAATTTCAGTATTTGCAATTATCGGTATTATCTACGGTGCATTAGTTTCAATGGTACAGACAGATATGAAAAAACTTGTAGCTTACTCTTCTGTATCTCACTTAGGATTTGTTGTACTTGGTACGTTTGCTATGACAATTGAATCAGTTCAAGGTGCAGTTATTCAGATGATTAATCACGGACTTTCTACTGGCGCTTTGTTCCTTTTAGTTGGTATTATTTATGAACGCACACATCGAAGAGAAATTGCATACTATGGCGGAATCGCTAAGATTGTTCCTCTATACTCAGTATCATTAATGTTAGCTTCATTATCATCTATTGGGTTGCCAGGATTAAACGGCTTTATAGGTGAGTTTTTAATTTTATTAGGATCATTTAAATCAATTGTTCTAAATAATTGGTGGTTCACAGCATTTGCTGCTACCGGTGTAATTTTTGCAGCTGTTTATCTATTATGGATGTATCAAAGAGTTGTGTTTGGAGAAGTGACAAATCAAGATTTGCCGCATCATCTTACAGATATTAATACAAGAGAATTAATTGTTTTAATTCCAATCTTTGTTTTTGTAGTATGGATTGGTGTTTATCCAAATACATTTTTAAAATTAACAGAAGTTTCAACACAAAATATTTTACAGCAAATAAGTTCATATACTATTAATCTATTTAAGTAGTTATTATGCCAGCAACCAACTTTGAATATTATCAACTTATGCCGTTTCTAATTATTGGCATTGGAATTATTCTATCAATAATCATTGAGATTACTGTAAAGAAGAGTGAAAAAATTCTTGCATGGACATCAATTCTAATTTTCTTTGCTACTGCTATTTATTCAATAACTAATATTTATGAGCATGCAGTTTTATTTGGCGGGATGGTAGAAGTTGGCGGTAAACCGGCAATATTCAATTTCATTTTTAATATTGGTGCAATGCTGGTTGTAATGAGTTCTATAGGATATCTAAAGAAGTACGGTACATTTTATGGAGAATATTATATTCTGATACAATCTGCTGTTCTTGGTATGATGGTAATGGCTGGTACTAAGGATATAATAATGATTTTCCTCGGTTTAGAATTAATGTCAATTTGTTTTTATTTACTTGCCGGTATCAATCGTAAAAAATTATATGCAAATGAAGCATCTATGAAATATTTTCTTCTCGGTGCTTTTACTACCGGTTTTATTGTTTATGGTATTGCTCTAATTTATGGTGTAGCAGCAACAACAAGTATAACAAAGATATTTGAAAATTTTTCTGTCTATTCCGGCAACATTATTTTTATAACTGGTATGCTTCTTTTATTTATTGGATTCAGTTTTAAAATAGCTGCTGTTCCTTTTCATATGTGGGTACCCGATGTTTATCAAGGTTCAGCAACTACAGTGACTGGATTGATGTCAACTACCGGAAAAACAGCCGCATTTAGTGTATTCATAATTTTACTTACATCAATATTTGCAAATAATGCACCGAATATTTTCAAACCATACTTTTCTGCTATAGCTGTTCTTTCAATGCTTGTGGGTAGTATAATTGCATTATCACAAAATAATCTGAAAAGAATGCTCGCTTATTCATCAATATCCCATGCTGGTTATATGGCAATCGGATTGGCTGCATCAAATAGTTATAGTGTTAGTGGAATTATTTTTTACCTTGCTGCATATACTTTTATGAATGTCGGCGCATTTTCAATAATCTCAATTATTGAAGGGGAAAATGATACGAGAATTGAAATTGATTCTTATGCCGGATTGAATCAAAAAAGTCCTATCCTTTCTGTTTTCATGTCGCTCTTTATGTTTGCTTTAGCTGGAATACCACCAATGGCTGGTTTCTTTGGTAAGTATTATGTTTTTGTTGGTGCTATTGATAGCAACCTTACATGGCTTGTAATTATTGGAGTTATAGCCAGTATGATTAGTGTTTATTTTTATTTAAGAGTTGTAGTTTATATTTATTTCAAAGATTCTATTGAAAATTTTAGTATAGATTTAAAACCATATAGTCTATCATCTGTTATTATTTCGGGACTCCTTGTATTGCTGTTTGGTGTTTTTCCAGATTTACTAATGAAATTGATAACATCAGTGGTAAATCTCTAATAAATTTAAATTGTCCTTATACTTTCTTATTTTTCTTCCAACAAGAATTCGAGTAAAAAATGATACCATTATTTTCTGCACAACAAGTCCGTGATGCAGATTCGTATGCTATCAATTCACTTGGAATCCCCAGCATAGTATTGATGGAAAATGCTTCACGCAGTATTTATGATGCAATAAAAGAACATTTTACAGAAAATATATCTAATAATATTATAGGCATTGTTTGTGGAAAAGGTAATAATGGTGGGGATGGATTTGCATTAGCCCGCCAATTGATGATTAATGATTTTGAGGTACGTGTGATTTCTCTTGGTGCAGAAGTGGAATTGAAGGGTGATGCATTAACAAATTTCAGGATATTGAAAAATTTGATAAATGATCATCCGATATCAAAACTTTATATTTATGATTCAATTCGTGATTTATCTACAATGGATGAATGCTCTATAATTATTGATGCTATGCTTGGAACCGGTTCTAGGGGTGAATTAACAGAACCATATAAAAGTATCGTTGAAAAATTAAATTCACTTAATGGTTTTAAAGTATCTATTGATTTACCAACGGGATTAGATCTAGAAAATTCTACTGGTGAAATAATATTTAATGCTGATTTAACCGTCACACTTTCTGAATATAAAACCGGTTTATTTTATGGCAGAGGTTATGTTCATTGCGGTAATATTGTTAAAGGATCAATAGGTATTGGTGAAGAGTATTATAAAAAACTGACTGTTAAACAATACTTAATAGAACCCGAAGATGCATATCTAAATTTACCGATAAAAAATCTCGATATTCATAAATATTCTGCCGGTAAAGTTTTAGTGATTGGCGGATCATCTAAATTACCGGGTGCTGCAATTCTAACAACAAATACTGTATTAAGTTCAGGAGCTGGTTCGTGTTATCTAGCATTCCCGGAATCAATTGTAAATATAGCTCACCAGAAAATTGATTCAGCAATTATTATCTCTTACTCCGATGAAACAGACGGTTATCTTAAAGAAGAAAATATTAAAGATCTGGAAGACAGAATACAATGGGCAGATGTTATAGCTTTAGGACCGGGAATCGGTAGGGAAGAGAAGACTAAAAATTTTGTATTAGAACTAATTCAAAAATATAAAAGTAAAAATTTTGTTATTGATGCTGATGCTATAAATGCACTTGGAAAAGATGAATACAAAAAACTAAACTTAAAGGGGAAAGTACTTACACCGCATCACAAGGAATTTGCTGAACTAATAGGTGCAGAACAAAAAATTTTGGAAGAAAATTTATTAAAATTTGGAAGCGGATTTTCGGAAGAAAATGGGTGTTATTTAGTTCTGAAAGGTGCACCGACTATAATTTTTAATCCTAATGGAGAAGCATTTATTAATAGTGCCGGAAATCCCGGACTGGCAAAATTTGGATCTGGTGATGTATTAACCGGTATTATTTCAGCATTTATTTCACAATCAAATAATATAGAAGAATCTTTAATCTCTGCCGTTTATATTCATAGTTTAGCTGCAGATCTTCTGTTAGAAGAAAAAAGCGAATATGGCTATACAGCAGTTGAACTTTCACAAAAGATACCTTATGCAATCAAATTCATTATCAATTCGTTTATATAAAAAGTTAGAATCAAAAACTATTTTATATGTTTACATTCCTTTAATAGTTTATTGGATTTTACTTGTAACTGTTACATCAACTCCAAAATATTTTGTCCCAAAAATATTCGAACTGCAAGATAAAATTGAACATTTTTTAGCTTATACTATATTGGCTATTCTTATGAATCTAACACTTCATTTTCAGAAGAAATATTTGCAACTTGTTGTGAAATCATCACTTATCACCTTTTTGATTATCACAATTTATGCTGGGATTGATGAGATACATCAAATTTTTATTCCGGGAAGATATGCAGATATTTTCGATTGGTTAGCCGATACAATTGGGGGACTATTTGGTGTTTATTATACTCAAATATTTTTAAAGAGTTCTGGAAAATAGTGCATTATTTTTGTCATTAATTATTAAGGAACTTCTGTTTATTATTCATGTAAAAAAGATAGTATTCATTGACATTACAGCTCTCTTTTTTTAAGTTAGTCATTGATTTTCGGGGAATATAGGAGGTTAAAGTGGCACTTAAGAAAAATCCAAAAGTAGACTTAAAATTAAAATACCAAAGAGTATTTGAGATAAGCATAATTATTTCTTTAGCACTGATGATTGTTGCATTCAAGTTTTTCCCAACCTTTGATAAAGAAGAAGTAAAACTTGAAGGTCCGCAAGAGTTAGTAAATGTAGAGGATGTTGTTAATACAAAACAAGAAAGTGCACCACCTCCACCTCCAAAACCTCCTATACCAATTGAAGCCCCTTCTGATGACGTATTAGAAGATATAGCAATAGGCGAAACAGAATTAAATGTTGATGAACAAGTTAGTGCACCACCTCCGCCTCCAAAACAAGAAGTTGAGGAAGAGGAAGAAGCTGTATTCTTTGTAGCAGTAGAAGAAACACCAGAACCAATTGGCGGAATAGAAGCTATACAGAAAAAAATTGTTTATCCGGAAATTGCTAAAAGAGCCGGCGTACAAGGAAGAGTTTTTATTAAAGCTTTTGTTAATGAAGTTGGTGATGTAGTTAAAGCCGAAGTTATAAAAGGGATCGGTGCCGGATGCGATGAAGCAGCTGTGCAAGCAGTTATGCAGACAAAATTTAAACCAGGTAAACAAAGAGGTAAAGCTGTTAAAGTTCAAGTTTCTATTCCTATAGTATTTAAACTTCAATAAAGTTTTGCCCGCCAATTGGCGGGCTTTTTTTTTGTCCCATCATTTAAAATCAAGTTTTTCGTTCAATTTATTATTCCTATTTTTACAAAAAATTTTATGATACATTGGCATTAATAAACGTTAATAATCTTCAATTTAAGTACGATAATCATTCTACTGAAGATGATTTTTCTCTTAATATTGATAATTGGATATTATCAAAAAGTTCTTTTGTCTCTATTATAGGACCTAATGGATGTGGTAAATCTACCTTTTTAAAAATTCTTGCCAGAATATTGTCACAAAATGAAGGACAATTACTATATAATGATGTTAACTACAAGTCAATTGGTATTAAAGAATTTGCCAAAAAAGTAGCTTATGTGCCTCAGCAAGTAAATTCAATCTTTCCTTATTCAGTTTATGAAGTTGTTATGATGGGTAGAACACCATATCTAGGATTGATGGGTTTTGAAAAAAATATTGACTCATCGATTGTATACGAAGCTTTAGAGCAGATGGAAATATGGAATCTAAAATCTAAAGGTGTCAACGAATTATCTGGTGGTGAATTACAGCGTGTAATAATTGCCAGAGCATTAGTTCAAAAAGCCGAGCTGATACTACTCGATGAACCAAATTCACATTTAGATATTGAAAATCAGATCAAAATTTTTGATAAACTATATAAGTTAAATAATGATGAAGGTATTACAATTGTTACAGTCTCTCATGATCTTAATCTGGTAGGAATTTATTCACAAGAAATTTCACTTATGCAGAATGGTAGAATCTTGATAAGCGGTAATAAAAAAGATGTGCTTAATGAAGTCAATATTAAAAAAGTTTTTAATATTAATTCTTCCGTTCAGTATTCAGATGATAAATCAAAAGCGAATGTATTAATATATCCGATTGTATAATAAATACTAAAAAGTGAAAACTAACTCCCAAAATAATAAGTTAATTTTTATACTGGTCCTCTCATTAATCCATTATGCTCTATTATCA
>CAYXKL010000011.1:0-40178 GCA_964464825.1 uncultured Melioribacter sp.
TATCTTCATTCAAGTTATACTTACTAAGAATAGTTTTCAGGTTGTTCATTGCTTCGTCTTTATAACCCATATTGTATAATTGATGCGTTTCCAGCTCAAGTAGCAACACAAACAACTCATTTCCTTCTTGCACCAGAGGTTTCAACTTTGTTTTAGGGTGAATTATTGCAAACTCACCGTCTAGTTTTAATCGTCCGTCCATCTCCACGGCTAAATCATTAAGTGTGATAAGATCTTCATCCGATTGTATATTGTTACGTATCCTTTTTAGTAAAGAAACTAATTCACTTTTTGTAAAATTTACATTGTTAACCTTATCTGTTCCTAAATGAAATTTAACCAGCTCTCCTCCTAGAAGTGTATGGCCTTCATTTTTATCCTGATACAAAACCAAAACATAATCTTCTCCTTTTTCGAATTTAGGGATAACAAATAATTCATCTCTTATTTGATTTAAGTAATAACTTATTTTGATTGTATCGTTTTTTGTATTCCCTTCAATTATATCTTTCACAATTAACCTTACTGTTTCGAACTTGCTGTTATGAGTATCTATTTTTTGCTCTTTCTCAACAACTTGTGTAGTTATAATCAGATTAGCAGTTCTAACATTATTCAACGTCATCTTTAGTTTATAATCTTTGTTTTGTGAGTTTACTATTCCACTTAGCAATAAAGTCATAGTAAATAATACCGTAATTTTAAAAGTCACTATTTTCATAATCGCTCTGTTAATTTGTTCTTGTAAATACTCCAATACTCTTTACTTTTCGTTCTTCATCATACATAAAAGAAGTTACATTAATTTTTTCATCAGCACCTTTAAAATGATATTGCTCATCATATTCTGATATTATTGTTGGGTTACCAAGTTTGAATGTTATCTCAAGATGTGAAGTACCAACTCCAATTCCCTCTTTTGATTTACCATCAATGTTGTTACTTACAGATGCAACTGTTATTCTATAATCAGGCGGGTTTAGCCCAAAAATTCTTTTAAAGAGTAACAATTATCATTTCTTTACCGGGAAGAAATTTATCTTTATAACAGAAACTGAAACCATCAAAATCACCTATAATAATCCAATCAGGTCTCCCCAATTTTTGTATTACGGCTGTTGTGTCATCACCGTTTTTTACTCCTTCTATCGTCCCCTCCTGGAAATTAATTCTTGCTTGTTCTTCGGGTTGTACGGAACTATCTTCACATCCATATAAAACGATTAAAATAATTATCGTTGTCTTAAACATTAATTTCATTCTTAAGGTTACAGTTTTGATAATAACTCCATTAATTTGTTCGTGTATCTACTGAAATGCTTTTTACTTTTTGTTGTTGATCATATGAAAATACACCGGTGTTAATTTTCCCATCGTCCCTTGAAAAGTAGTAGTATTCACCATATTCATATATTGCAACTGGATTACCTAGTTTGCTAATTACTTCAGAACGTGTTGTTCCTATTCCAATCCCTTCTTTTGACTTACCGTCATAGTCATTCATAACGGTAATGCCCACAACTCGATAGTCTCCGGGGAAGTGTCCATAATCTTTATTAATAAAAAAAACTGATATTGTTTCTTTATTTGGTTGGTTTTTGCTTAAATATTCGTAGTAAAATCCATCAACATCTCCTAATCTTATTCTGCCCGGTTTACCTAATTGTTGAATTACCGTTGTTGTATCATCATCCGTTTTTACTCCCTCTATAGTTCCTTCTTGAAAATTAATTCTTACTTCTTCTTCGGGTTGTACGGAACTATCTTCACATCCATATAAAACGATTATTATAATTATTACTGCTTCCAATATTAATTTCATTTTTTGTCTCCTTACTAACTATCGTGTTTAAATTTCTATCAATATGCGCTTATATATCTTTGGTTCTTCTTGCCATATGTTTCTTCACTTAAAATACTTTATAATATTATGTAAACATCGGAGGACAGAAACGCGAGAATCCTTTAGCGGCGCAATTTTCATTATTATGTTAACAAATCGGAGAGAAATTTTCAATCTAATTATAATGGTATATCAGACAGCATGTCAGTGAGATGTTTAAGAAAATAAAAAAAGGCGGTCCTTTTGAGACCGCCTTTAATTTATTGGCACTACCTTCTTGTAGGCAGTTACCTTTTGCTTAGTTTACTTTGTCAATATCATCTTCTTGCTGATGTTAACATTGTTGCCAACTAATCTATAAACATAGATTCCAGATGAAAGGTTACCGGCATCGAATGTTACTTTGTGTAAGCCGGAACCAATTTCTCCATTCAACAATGTTGCAACTTCTTGTCCAAGTACGTTGAATACTTTTACAGAATAGTTTCCAGCTTTTGGCACTGCAAACTGAATTGTTGTACTCGGATTGAATGGATTCGGGTAGTTTTGATTCAATTCGAATTCAGACGGTACTTCACTCAATCCATCATTAACATCAGTTGCTGTATCATCAAATTTAGCCATGTAAATCTGACCTTCTTTTGTACCGACAAATACATCTTCAGAGCCTGATGGAACCATCAACGAGCTGACTCCGAATCCGCCTAAACCAAGTGAAGTCCAGGAATTTCCGTTATCGGTTGATTCGAACACACCGCTTGCCCAAGAAGCTACATAAACTTTTCCGCTGCCGCTTACGCTTATAGAGTAAATGAATGGAGCGTTAAGTGTTGTAACTTTAGACCATGTTGTTCCGCCGTCAAATGATCTGTAAAGACCATCACCGTATGTACCGGCATAAATAACATTGCTTGAAGAGTTCATTGTCCATACAAAGTTGTATCCTAAATTAATATTAACCCATACAGAACCTTGATACTTAAATACTCCGCCGCCAACACTTGCTGCAAAGAGTTCGCCCGATGCAGTTGCAGTTACTGACTGAATTGTTAAGAAGTAACTCAAACCGTTGTTCATCGGCAGCCATGTGGTTCCGTTATCTGTGGATTGATAAACACCGAGACCCCATGTACCGGCATAGATAACTCCACCGCTTACTGTAAGTGAATGAACATCTATTCCAGCTAAAGAAGTTAATGACCAGCTTGTTCCGTTGAATTTGTAAACACCGAATTCTGTTGCTGCAAATATGTATCCGCCGCTAATTTGTAATGACCAGATGAACGATACATTCATTCCAGCATTTATAACTGTCCATGTTTGACCGTTGTTGGATGATTTGTAGATCTTTCCGCCCCATGTACCGGCGTAAATGTTCTGTCCGTCGAATACCATCGAGTAAACGATTTCGCCTACACCAAATCCGCTAACATACTGCCAGTTGTTATCGCCATCATTGTTTCCGCCATTGTTGCCACCGTTGTCATTTCCGCCAACAATAACTTCAACCATATCAGAATTGTTGTTAGGATTCGGATCCGGAGTAATTGACGATACAATAATTGCTACGTTAATTATATCCTCGCCAGGAATATTTCCGCCGAATGGTGATTGATTCATCTGACCCATTCCGGTTAATGATTTACAAATCATCTGACCATTGATAACTCCAGCCGCAAAATCGATGTCTGCAAATGGAGCTAAGATTGATCCGCGGATATCTATTCCTTGAATTGTAATACTTGTTGCTTGATAGAAATTATAGAGTACATTATTAATTGCTGTACCGTTTACGGATAATCCGCCAGTCCAGTTAATTGTGTAACCATCTATATTTACTAATACTGCAGAGCCGTTAGGAACATTTATCGAAACATTATTTGCTGCAGATAAATTAGCACCGCTAACACTGAATACGTTCAAGAATGGATCGGTACCTGTTAATGTTAATCCGCCCCATTGGAATGTAGTTGTTCCGTTAACTGTGTATCCGCTTAATGATAACGATAAGCTCTCTAAGAATGTTTTAGCTGCTGCAAAGTCGATCGGGAATCCTTGGCTGATTGTTCCATCAACTGTAACGCCAGGAGCCGGTAAGTTTGTTGAATTTCCATAAACTACATTACCGTTGTAAACACGACCGCTTGTGTATGTTAAGGTGCCACCGACAATTAATACGTTGCCGCTGTTTGGTGGTAATTGATCGCCTATTGAGTAGTTAGCAAAGTTAGCGTCTCCGCCTACTGCAACCTTACCTTGTGTATCAGATGACGGCTGATCAACGTCTTCAATTACAAATAAGTTGTAATCTGAAGCAACACCAAGATCAAATGTGCTGTTATTTACTTGTTCGCAGTCAACTTTAACATAGATAGTTAATGTAGCTGTTGCGCTTGAATTGAGATCTCCGACATTCCATAGACCGGTTGCCGGGTTATATGTACCTTGAGAAGTTGTGTGAGAAATATATTCTGCGCCTGATGGTAATAAATCGCTTACAATTATATCTTCAGATGCGTCCGGACCGTTATTCTTTAGAGTAATTGTAAAGTAGAATTGTTCGCCGCATTCCGGATTGGTTGTACTTGAAGTCTTATTGATTTCAAGATCTGCTTCTTTTTCGTCGCAGATTACTGTAACTGTATGACCATCTTCGTAACGTACAGTTGATCCGCCGAAGTTATAATTTGCTAAGTATGGATGACCAATTACCCAAGCTTCGTTAATTAATTCACCGCAATCACTTGTTGTTGTTTCGTAATCGAAAGTAAATGTTTTGCTTTCGCCAGGATTAAGTTCTAAGTCTTTTATTTTATGATCACCATTCGGATTTAACATTGGATCGTAAACCATTGCGCCGCTTGAAAGGAGAACATCGCCGCAATTTGTAACTGTAAACGAATAGGTGATTGTTTCGCCAGCATTTACTGAAGCCGGACCGGTTTTGATTAAGCTAACACAAATTCTGAAGAAACCGAAATCAATTGTTAAGTCTTCGTTGCAATTGACAGTTACGGTTGCAGTTTTGTTGTTGTCGCCATCGCTGTCTTTTGCATCATCAGAACCGCTATTTTGGAATGTTAAGAACCATTTTTCACTTTGTGAACCGGCTAATACTCCGCTTGTAAAGTTGCTTGCTGCAATTCTTACTTTGTATGTAGCGCTTGGTAAATTACTGAAGTAGTAATAACCGTTATTGTCAGTTGCTGTTACTTGCAATAAATTTCCTTGAGCATCAAGTAATTCAACAATTACATTTGCTAAGCCAGGTTCGTTTGCATCTTGAACACCGTCTGTATCCATATCATGCCATACAAAATCACCGATTTTATTCAAGCATGGTTGTGTACAATCAATAAATACTGTTACTGATGAGGTGAACTCTACATTAGCTGAACCATCTATTGGATGTCCTACTGCTTTTACTGTATTTACTAAATCACCGCAGTCTTCTTCTTTTACTGTGTAGGTTCTTGTGAATGATTTTACTTCACCAGGGTTTACCGGTGATATGTTGTGTATTTTGTGCGGTGCTGTTGGATTCAATAATGCATCGTAGAAATCTACTCCGCCGCTCAATGTTATATCACCGCAATTTTCTACTGTGAATGTATAGGTGATTACATCTCCGGGTTCGTATGTTTGTTTATCTGCTGTTTTAATTACGCTTACACATGTTTTATAGAATCCAAAATCGATCGTTAAGTTATCATTACAATTCAATGTTACTGTTACACTTTCGTTCTTGTTAGCATCGCTGTCTTTTGCATCATCTGAACCTTGGTTCTTCTTTGTTGAATACCATTTGGTTTGGGTTGTGCTTTCTAATACTCCACCTGATGCATAGTTTGATGATGCTACTCTTACTTTATATGTTCCGTTTGCAAGATTAGCAAATTCATATTTACCGTTTGCATCTGTTGTGGTTGTAGTTATCAAGTTACCACTACCATCAAGAAGTTCTACTACTACATTTGCAATACCCGGTTCATTAGCGTCTTGTATTCCGTCTACATCTTTATCGTGCCATACATAATCGCCGATTTTATTCAAGCATGGTTCTGTACAATCAATAAATACTGTTACTGAAGACGTGAATTCTACATTTGCTGATCCGTCTATCGGATGACCAATTGCTGTTACTGTATTTACTAAATCACCGCAGTCTTCTTCTTTTACTGTGTAGGTTCTTGTGAATGATTTTACTTCACCAGGGTTTACCGGTGATATGTTGTGTATTTTGTGCGGTGCTGTTGGATTCAATAATGCATCGTAGAAATCTACTCCGCCGCTCAATGTTATATCACCGCAATTTTCTACTGTGAATGTATAGGTGATTACATCTCCGGGTTCGTATGTTTGTTTATCTGCTGTTTTAATTACGCTTACACATGTTTTATAGAATCCAAAATCGATCGTTAAGTTATCATTACAATTCAATGTTACTGTTACACTTTCGTTCTTGTTAGCATCGCTGTCTTTTGCATCATCTGAACCTTGGTTCTTCTTTGTTGAATACCATTTGGTTTGGGTTGTGCTTTCTAATACTCCACCTGATGCATAGTTTGATGATGCTACTCTTACTTTATATGTTCCGTTTGCAAGATTAGCAAATTCATATTTACCGTTTGCATCTGTTGTGGTTGTAGTTATCAAGTTACCACTACCATCAAGAAGTTCTACTACTACATTTGCAATACCCGGTTCGTTTGCGTCTTGTATTCCATCAACATCTTTATCGTGCCATACATAATCGCCTATCTTATTTTCGCACGGAGGGGTACATATTTCCGGAATAATAAGATTATCAAAACCTAATTTATCAGGTGAGTTATGCATACCGGCAACTTCGGCGTTACCAAATCCTGATACACCAAAAGCAGAACCGCTTATTGTAAATTCATAAACCATATCAAAAATCCAATTGGGATATGATGAGTTTGGAGTATAATTAGCGTCTGTTGCTGGGGAGTTAGTAGTTAATATATAACCATAATCGTTAAAGTTTCTTGCTAGAGAAGTGTTAAAATTCAAAATATATGGAGAAGAGCCTGATGTAATTTTTGCACCATAACCGCTTGTTGTACTTAACCCGTCATCTAAATAATCCAAAGTAAAATTCAATACCTGGTTATTGTTCCCATTATAAAGATTAAATTCTGCTTCATCACTGTTTAATAGATGAGAAAATGTATGGTTGTTGCCTGGCCAACCAATAGTATTGGTTCCATAAGTATTATCATTTAGTGATTTAGATACATATAACCGAATCTTTACATCACCATTAGAATAAACATCCGCTATAAGCGTAGCAATATTATAATTTATATTTTGACCATTTTCTGCACACAATTCTGTGGTGTCTGTTCTAACTATTGTTAACTGTGTTTCCCATTCAATAGTAGTATTTACATTTTTAGTATCAAATGCCGGGGTGGCAAGAACCAATTTTTGTTTTGTATTAGGACTGACTTTATGTACGTATCGTGTGCCTTGAGGAATATGAACATCCGCTTCTGCAGATACTGTAGCTATTCCAGTACCGCTATAACTTAAAGTCACTGGTCCGGCATGTCCGTTTGCATCTGTTATTACTGTAGTTGTACTTAAAGTCCCAAGATTTGTTGAAAGAGAAATGTTAACCCCAGATACTCCGTTACTGCTTCCATCGAGTGCATAAATATCAAATAATGCTGGTGTTCCTTGTGGTAAAGTTTGTGTTGAAGGAACAATTTGTAATGTTGCGACTGGAGTAGTGTTGTTATTATGATTTGCATTTGCATCAGCAATTATAGCAAGCGCTCTATTCTTTACATTGCTATTGTTGGTTATCGTGTTCGCGTCAACGCCATCGCTGAAATGCCAAATAGAAATTTGAACTGCTGCTGCTTCTTCATTATTATCAGAAAGTTTTCCGGAATAACTGGTTTTGTAAGGGAAGTAATTATTCAATACATAGGTAATTTCCGAGGGTGTGCTTCCTTCGTCCCAGTAATCCTCATTAAATGCTAGGCCATGTTGAAGATCAATACAATAAAATTTTTCTGCATTACCATTTAATGTGCCGTTAAATACACCAGCAAAATTTTCTGCATTATTATGTGTATAAGGGTTAGTATATTTAATTGTTTTGCCCTCAGCAGTGCCCGTAATTTTAGCAATGCTGGTATAGTCTGTTACACTTTTAGCTCCATCTTTTGATTGAGCTATATTTGTAACGGTCAAGCCAAATAAGAGCACTATGCTTAATAATACTCTTAAAAACGGTTTCGGCTGTAAATTCATTATATATCCTCCTTTATGAATAAATCTTCTTCTTTGATGTGAATACTAAAAGACAATCCAGATGCCAAGAAAAAGTGTGTTTTTAATTTATAATAGCAATTTATAAAAGGCGGTTAAGATGTCTTTTGTATCAAAATGATATTTTGATTCATAACTGGGGCTTGATTTCGAAATGATTTCTATGTTTCTTTATTACAAATGTTTCTGTTAATAAACAACGGGCTTTTCAAAAAGGAAGCAATGGTATAATATAATTTTGTGTCGGTTCCCTAATTGCTTTATTATATAAACTTTGTTTTGCTGTAATTCTCAAAGTGGGGCGGATTTTTGCACTAAGTAGGTTTAAAATAAAATGAGGAGACAATTTCTTGTCTCCCCATTTCTTAAGGGCTGGCTGGTTACTTCATCAATATCATTTTCTTAACAATATTAACATTGTTTCCTATGAGTTGATAGAAATAAACTCCTGAAGATAAACTGCTTGCATCAAAAACTACTTTGTGAAAACCCGGACTGAATTCTTTTTCTGTTAGAGTTTTTATTGTTTGTCCGAGTATGTTATAAAGTTTTATTGAGTATGTGCCTGATTTTGGAATTCCAAATTCAATTGTTGTTGTTGGATTAAATGGATTAGGGTAATTCTGTTTCAATGAAAATTCGGTTGGAATTATTTCTTTCTCTTCTGTATTGGTAGCGGTACCGACTTTCATAAATATTTTACCCTCTTTTGTGCCGGCATAAACAGAGTGAGTTCTTGGATTAACAAGAATCGAGCTTACACCAAAACCTCCCATTCCGAGTGTAGCCCAGGTATCTCCAAAATCTGATGAGGCGAATACACCGCTTGTCCACGAACTTACATAAATATTATCTGCTGGATCAATTTGAATCGAATAAATAAATGGTGCGTTTAAATTGCCAAGCTGTGTCCAGTTCAATCCATTATCTATCGATCGATATAATCCTTCGCCGTAAGTTCCGGCAAACAATACATCGGTAGATGTGACATTTAAACTCCATACGAGATTAAAACCAAGATTCATATGCTGCCAGTTTGTTCCGCCATCAATTGAAGAGAATAATCCGAAACCATAAGTAGCGGCAAATAATTTAGAGCTGTTTGTAATTGCAAGTGAATTAACAACGGGATAGATCAATCCATTGTTTACTGAAATCCATGTTGCGCCGTTGTCTTCTGATTTAAATATTCCGGCTCCCCATGTAGCGGCAAATATATTTCCGAGCTGATCAATCACAATTGAGCGTACATCGTTAAATTGCAATCCTATTAACTGCCATGTTGCGCCGTCATCGAACGATCCGAATAATCCTTGTTCTGTTCCAACAAAAATATGTCCGCTTGAATTTACCGCAATAGACCAAATCAATCCGACATACATAGTGCTGTTTATATGTGTAAACGATTCGCCGTTATCTGTTGAGCGATAAATTTTTCCGCCCCATGTACCGGCTAAAATGTTTCCACTATTATCGTATGCTAAAGAATAAACAATTTCTCCAGCTGCAAACTGTCCAACATACTGCCAATCATCGCCCGAAGGACCTGAATCTAACTCAACATGAATTGTTATAGAAGCATAATCGTCTTCGTTGGGATTGCCGTTGCCCGGAGTAGAGTCGCGGTCATCCTGGTCTGCATCAATAATTTCAGCAACGTTAATAATTTCAGATGGCAGAGGAATGTGTCCGCAGAAGAGAGCTAAATTAAACTGACCTGAACCGTGCATAGAATTACAAATTACTTGTCCATTAACAACGCCTGATGCAAAATGAAGATCTGCAAATGGTGCGAGAATTGAACCGCGAATATCAATTCCAAAAATTGTTAATGTTGTAGCTTCATAAAAATTATAAAGTACGTTTGTTACTGCAGTTCCGTTTACACTTAAACCGCCCATCCACGTTACGCTTGTTCCATCAATATTAACAAGAACAACAGCTCCGTTAGGAACATTAACAATAACATTATTTGCTGAAGATAAATCAGAGCCGCTTAATTCAAAAATATTGAGATACGGATCTGTTCCGGTTAACGTAATTTGTCCCCATTGAACAGACGAAGTTCCGTTTGCAGTATTGGCCGAAAGTTGGGTAGAGAGATTGTTTAGAAATGTTCTTGCTGCAGCAAAATCGAGAGGATAATCCTGGCGAAGTGTTCCGTTCAAAATGCTAACACCGGTTTGCGGTAAATTGGTTGAATTTCCATAAACTACATTCCCTCCGTAAACGCCGCCGCTGATAAATGTTAGATCGCGTCCGACAATAAGAACGTCTTCTGTGCCGTTAGAATTAGGAAGCTGATCGCCCACACTATAATTTGCTAAATATGCATCAAGTCCAACAGCCATTTTCCCTTGTGTATCCGAAGATGGCTGATTAATATCTTCTAAAACAAATAAATTGAATCCCGAAGCTGGACCGAAATCGAAGGCAGACGTGAAAATATCAACAAGTACATTGATAGTTAAAGTTTCTGTTGTACCAACAGTTATAAAACCAATATCCCAAATTCCGGTAAGAGGATTGTATGTTCCGTTAGTAGCTGAATGAGAAATATACTCAAATCCACTTGGAAGAATATCTGCTACTTGTGCCCATGCAGAATTTCCCGGACCATCGTTAGTAATAGTTATTATAAAAGTAATATTATCTCCGTTGCTTGGATTATCATCGCTCACAGTTTTTGTAATTGAAAGATCTGCATAGCAATGATAAATTTCTTCGGGACCTACTGAAAGAATCGGTTCCGGTTCTGCATATTTTCTTACAAGCAGCCAATCTACATCCATACACGAGCCGCCAAGAATAAAAAACCAAGGTGCAAGCGGATCTGTTGGAATTCGGTTTGGTCTTGATACCGAATTAGTAATTGTTGTTACTGGAAAATTATCTAATTGAAATTTTGCAGTTGAATTATCTGCTCTAATAATTTTATGAATAAGGTAATTATTAAAATCGAGCGGTGTTGTTGTAACTACATAATCGCCCGGAGATTCAACGTGATCTGAATTATCTGCATCAACAACAAAATAAGAACCGTTAATTGCACGCAGATCCATCAATCTTAAATTCTTAAATCCAAATGGTGGTCCGCCCCAGCTTGAAGTTGGTTCTTGTCTTCCAAAACCCATCTCGCCGGCAAATCCAGATAGACTATGTTTTGCTCTCGCTTCAAGGATGTATCCAACACCAAAACTTTGCTTTGCAGTTACTTGAGTTAAAAATCCTCCTGAGTTGCATATCTGCATTTCACCGTTTGCAACAGTAACTGTTCCGCTGTAGCCGGGATCAACTCCGCCCCATTTGTTTGGATCTAAAGCGCTGCCGTTAAATCCATCGTAAAAATCAAAAACTGCATCTGCGCCGTATAGTGATAATCCCGGCGCGGTTCCAGTTGCAGCTTGTGTGCAAATCATAAATGGTCCAGGAGATGAGCCACTACTTCCAAGATATGAGAAGTAATAAATATCATTGTATTCTAAAATTGCACCGCGGAAAGGACTGTTCCCTTCGTTCGTATAAACATACGAAGTTGATTTTGTAACACTCTCCCAATCAGTGGTTGTTAAGTACATTGTATTCCATCCCCATGTTGTTGGAGAGGCGGCATAAAAAATATAATATGTGTTTCCAAATTTTACTGGATGAGCATCTGCAATTGTACCGGCATCGAGAGAGCCGGGCGATCCGAATGCAATAAATGGATCTGCGCCTCCGTGCCATTTTGTATATGGTCCAGCAATATCATCTGCAACAGCATAACTGCATTGTTCTATATAATAAATATTTGGATTGCCCGGGTCGTCAAAATTTCCTTTGTCGGCCATAAAGAGCATAATCCATTTGCCATCATCTCTTTTAAAAACATATGGTTCAGAAACGCGTGCCCAATCCCAAGCATCTGTATCGCCTTCGAGTTCTGAAGACAATAGTGAAAGTGGATCAATTTCTACATAAGGACCAGTAATAGATGCCGCTTTTGCAACACCAATTGCTGCATATGAATTTTGCCCCCAGCTCCATGCGCCATGAACACCGCAACCGCTTGTTGTTTCAAAAACTACGTCTCTGAAATAATTGCTATTATTAAAAGATGTAGTTGGAAATCCACCCGGTGATAAAGCATAAACTCCATTGTTGCCATCAGCTATTCCGGCTAAAACTCCGTTTGTAACGGGTGTATCAAAAACATTATTTGTTGCACCATAGGCTGTATTTGAATTAACCGAAACAATATAAGTTGTATTAGGAAGAACATATAACGGCGTGGAAAGAGTTGCTTCTTGCCATCCCGATGATGTCTCGCTCGTAAAGTTGACTGTTTTTAAAAGTACCCCGGTACTTGACCAAATTCTTCCGATATGTGAGCCGGTTTCTCCGGTAGTTTTATAGTAACGAATTTTTGTAATTCTTCCTTCTTGTGATGCTTGAAATTTCATACCAAGTTCATAGGGTCCATCATTAAATTCGCCAAAGGGAGTTTGTGAAGTAAATACACTCGTTGGTGTTCCGTATCCGCCATGAGCATCGCCGCCAACAATCCAGTGATAAAACAGATACCAATAACCATCATCCCCTTTTTCAATATGAGGACTATCAAGATATGGATTGAGCAGATTACCCGGATTGTTATTTAAACGAGGATCTCCGGAAAATCTTGGCGTAGAATTACGAATAGAAAAATCGATTGTTACATCGCCAAGCCAGCTCCATCCAGTTGGATTGCCGGGGTTCCCACTTGTGTTAATTGCAAATCCAATTTGTCCGTTGCATGAACTTCTATCAGTAAATAGCTGATAAAAATTTCCTCCGTCCTCAACCATATTCTCCGCAAGCAAGCTGCCTGGACTTCCGGCAACCGTAACTCCGGGGATATTTGTCCACGGACCGGTTGGTGGTAGATCAACAACTATAGGCGGTTCGGGTGGTGGAAATGTTGCGCTTGGATTATCATAATACATAAAAATTGTTGTGCCCCCGATGGGAATTAACGGGATTTTAATCCAAATTTTAGCATACGTTCCACCCGGATTCCAGGTTTCCAGCCAATAAGGTATTAATGTTTGTGTATCGTCGGATGTAAACCGAATATCGCTCCCGTCAATTTTACATCGGTTGAAATCAAAAGAACTATTCAGTTCAATCATTACCTGAAATTCTGTTAGGGGTGCACCAGTACTATTCGAAACTGAAATTGCTCTTCGATATCCCCAATCTTGACTATTCCAACTTTGAGCTTTTGCTGTATTTAGAATAATAAACGGTATTAAGAAGAGCCACAACTTCCATGCTCTTCTATGAGTTACATTATTCATTTAGTTTCCTCTTATGTTGACTTAAAATATTTTTATCAACGGGGTAAGGGGCAATTGAAGTGCCAGGAAAGAAGTTCGATTTTTCTATAAAAAATAAATTTTAAAAAACTTGGTTGTAAATCTCTGTATCAAAAAATGAGTGTTATACTATTATGAGGCATTCAAAAAAATTCGATTGGGTCGTGCTTTAGTTTTTTTTCTCTAATAAAATTTTTTACCGGAAGCAACTATCGTATAACAATAAGAGTCTAATTTACAACAAAAAAATATTAAATAGTAAAGGCCCGGGGGGACGTAATATGAAAACCTTCAAGTTCTTTGTAATACTTTTTTTGCCGGTTCTTCTTTTAGCCGGCGGCAAAGGAACAAACGAAAAAATAGTTGTAGCTTTTAAACTGAATAATCTTAACGTTAATGTTGACGGCAAATTAACAGAACCGATATGGCAGCAGCCTACAATTAGTGAATTCACTCAAAGAGACCCGAACGAGGGAACACCAGCTTCTGAAAATACAGAAGTTTGGATTGCCTATGATGATGCCAATATTTATATAGCCGCACGTTTATATGACACCAAAGCAGAGTCGATTGATGCAAGTCTTGCGCGAAGAGATGCTTTTGTTGATTCGGATTGGTTTCATTTTTTTGTCGATCCGTACAACGATAAAAAATCCGGTTATTACTTTGGTGTAAATGCCGGCGGTACATTAAGCGATGGAATTTTATTTAACGATAGCTGGGATGATAACGCATGGGATGGAATTTGGCGCGCTCAAACAAGTATTGACGAAAAGGGTTGGACTGTAGAGATGCAGATTCCTTTCTCGCAACTCCGTTTTAATGAATCAGATAAAATGACATGGGGCGTTAATTTTAAAAGAATAATTAAAAGAAACAACGAGAGTTCTTATTATGTTATGGTTCCCAAAAAGGAGAGTGGTTTTGTTTCCCGTTTCGCTACGCTTGAAGGATTAGACGGAGTTAAGCCAAAACAAAGATTGGAGGCGACTCCTTATATAGTTCAGAAGGCACAATACTTAGTTCACGATGTAAACGATCCTTTCTATAAATCCAATCAATATAAAACCGCTATTGGTGCAGATCTTAAAATTGGAATAGGTAGTAATTTAAATCTTGATGTTACAATTAATCCTGATTTTGGACAAGTTGAAGTTGACCCAGCAGTTATTAATCTATCTGCATTCGAATCCTACTTCAACGAAAAACGTCCTTTCTTTATTGAAGGATTTGATCTCTTTTATTTTGGAATAGGCGGCGCAAATAATAATTGGGGATTTAACTTCGGCTGGCCTGAATTATTCTATTCCAGAAGAATCGGACGATCTCCCCATGGTTCAATTTCCAGTGCCGATTACGTTGATTATCCATCCGAGACTCGAATACTTGGCGCTGCAAAGTTAACCGGGAAATTAGATGAATCAACTTCTATTGCTGCTTTGAGTGCGGTAACAGAAAGAACTTATGCAACACTTTTTTATAACGGTACAAAAACTTCTGAAGAAGTTGAACCGCTAACACATTACGGAGTTTTAAGAGGAAGAAGAGAATTCAACGGCGGTGATCAGGCGCTAGGATTTATGTTTACTTCTGTTAACAGAGATTTAAATAATAATATTCTTAAGAACCAACTTGCAGATAATAATTTTACTTTCGGGTTGGACGGTTGGACTTTTTTAGATGAAGAAAAAGATTACGTAATCGCGGCAGCATTCTTTGGGTCTTATTCGCACGGAACCAAAGAATATATTCAGCAATTACAAAAAAGTCCGCTGCGTTATTACCAAAGGCCCGATGCAACCTATGCAGTCTTCGATCCCGAAAGAACTTCTCTCTCCGGATACTACGGAAGAATAATGTTAAACAAACAGCAAGGTAATTTCTACATTAACTCTGCTATCGGTTTGGCGTCGCCCGGCTTGGATAACAACGATCTTGGATTCCAATTTGCAGCAGACCGAATTAATACTCATACTGTTTTAGGATACCGTTGGTTCGAACCGGAGGGAATTTTAAGATCGAAACACGTTTATGGAGCATACGCACGCTCTTATGATTTTGAAGGAAATACAATCAGTAATTTTTTGTGGTTCCGTTCAGGTGCAACTTTTACAAATTATTACGGAATTACAATTGGCGGTAATTATACTTTTGAATCAATGAACAAAACATTAACTCGAGGCGGTCCGCTTGTTATTCAGCCTTCGGAATGGAATCTTTGGATTTTTGCTAATAGCGACAGCCGAGAAAAAATTGTTCTTGAAACAAATGCTATGTATGCAAAAGATAAACTCGGTGGTGTTTTCATCGATTCTTATTTGGGTATAGAGTGGCGTCCAAATTCTCAAATCAATTTCAGTATCGGTCCGGCTTATTCTAATAATGACGAGTTCAGACAGTGGGTTGGTAATTTTGTGGATCAAACAGCGATGAATACTTACAATACAAGATATGTCTTTGCAAGAATAAAACAGCATACATTATCGGCAAACATCAGATTGAACTGGACTTTTTCGCCAACATTAAGTTTGCAATTATTTATGCAGCCGTTTTTTGCTGTGGGTAATTATGAAGGATTTAAAGAGCTTGCTGCTCCACGCACCACTAATTTCAACGTTTATGGAGAAAATGGTTCAACAATAAATTATGATTCTAATAATAATGAATACGTTGTTGATCCTGATGGCGGCGGTAACGTAGAGGCGTTCAGTTTTTATAATCCGGATTTCAATTACAAATCATTACGCGGAACAGCAGTATTGCGCTGGGAGGTTTTACCCGGTTCTATCTTCTATTTTGTCTGGTCTCATAATCAGGCAAATTTTGATGATCCCGGCAGTTTTAGTTTTGGTAGGGATTTCAAAAACTTATGGAACACAGAGGGCGACGATATTCTAATGGTTAAATTTTCTTACTGGCTTGATATGTAGTTGGTTATTTGTTCTTGGTTCTGAGTTATTAGTTTCTAGTTTTTTAGATAAACCCGGTTTCAATTGAGATCGGGTTTTTTATTTTATTACAATTTAATTATAAATAGTCAACTTATTATTCTATCCTTTTTCTAAACCTGATAGAACTTAAAAACAAAATTCCGGCGCCCATTAAAAAAAGTATTAAAGTTTCGAGCCAGAGAGTTGAAAAGCCAACCCCTTTAAGAACTATTCCTCTAATTATTGTGATGAAATATCTAAGTGGTATTACATAGGTTATATATTGAACTATTTGAGGCATGTTTTCTATTGGAAATGCAAAGCCTGATAAATAAACCATCGGCATCATTACCATAAAAATAGAGGCCATCATTGCTTGCTGCTGTGTTTTTGAAATTGTTGAGATAAATAATCCGAGTCCTAAATTTGAAAGTACAAATAGAAGCGCATTAAACAATAAAAATAATTTGCTTCCTCGGATTGCAATTCCAAACCATTGCGTCATAACAATCATTACCGTAACAAGAACAACAAAACCTACTATAGTAAAGGGAAGAAGTTTTCCTAAAATTAGTTGATAAGGTTTAATTGGTGTGACTATTAATTGTTCAAACGTTCCGATTTCTCTTTCTTTAACAATTGCCATAGACATTAAAGAAATTGTTGTAATCATTAAAATAAGCGCAAGAATTCCGGGCAGCATAAAATTTCTTGTTTTCATTTCGGGATTATACCACACTCGCACTTCCGGTGTTAATGATCCGCTTAAAGATATTTTCATTCCGAGTTTATCTTTCACATCGGTAACTATTGAGCTTGAATAATTCGCAATTATTTTTTGAATATAGCCAAGCGCTATGGATGATTTGTTGCCGTCCGATCCCTCAAATAGAATTTGAAGCGACGCTGTTTCCCGTCTGTTGATTTTCTTTTCAAATTCTTTGGGAATAATTACCGATACAAGTACTTCTCCGTTATTTAATAGTTCAGTAACCTCGTCGTAATCATCTACATAATTATCAATCTGAAAATATCCCGACCGTTCAAATTTTCTAATCAGCTCACGGCTTGTTTCCGATTTATCCTGATCAAATATGGCTGTTCGAATTATATTTACGTCCATGTTTGCGGCATAACCCAAAAAAATTAATTGAAGAATGGGTGCGAGAAAAATTACTGCTAGCATTTTGATATCGCGTTTTACTTGAATCAGTTCTTTTATAATAAATTGTAAAATCGTTTTCATAATGTTCACTTGCCTTTAAATCTTTTATCGACTTTAGCAGCCAGTACAATAAATAGCGCCCCAAATATTCCAAGGTAGATTAGCTGATCCCAGAATGCAGCAATACCAACGCCGCGTAAAAGAATGGCACGCAGAATAACAATAAAGAATTTTGCCGGAGTAATATTTGTTAATATTTGAATTGCCTCCGGCATGCTTTCAATCGGAAAAATAAAACCGGAAAGCAGCATTGAGGGAAGAAGCGATGCAACTGCGGCTGCTTGAAATGCAACTTGTTGCGAATCGGCAACCGAAGAAATAAAAATTCCCAATCCCAGGGCGGCAAATAAAAATGTAAATGTTCCGAGCAATAAAAGAAACACGTTCCCTTTAATCACTATACCAAACAGAATGTAGCCGGCAAAAAGAACTATTGCCGCATTGATAAGCGAAATAATAATGTATGGAATTGTTTTACCGATAATAAACTCAATAGAAGAAAGAGGCGATACATTTATCTGCTCGATCGTTCCTCTCTCTTTTTCTCTTACAATTGAAAGCGAGATTGAAACCACCGCTGTTAAAATCAAAATCATTCCCATCAAACCGGGTATCAAAAATCTTGTAGTTTGTAAATCCGGATTAAACCAAAAACGCGGCTGCATATCTATCGGCATATAAACTTGTTTACCGGTTACTACTAAATATTCTTTTGTTAATTGTGCTGAGTAGCTATATGTAGCTGCATTTAAATAATTCTGAATCACGTTTGCTGAGTTGCCATCCACGCCATCAACAAGAATTTGCACTTTTGCTTCTTGTCTAGAATATATTTTTTTAGAAAGATCGTGCGGAAAGACAATTACCGCCTGAACAATTTTTTCGTCAAGCATTTCTTTTATTTCATAATCATTTTCTATATTAGCAATAAGATCAAAATATTCGGAGCTAATTAATCCTCCTATAAAATCTCTTGTGATTTCAGATTTGTCCTGATCATAAACAGCGATTTTAATATGACGAACATCAAAGTTTATTGCATAGCCAAAAATTGCAAGCAGAAATACGGGAAAAAAGAATAAAATGAAGAGCATTCTTTTATCTCTTCCCAGTTGGCGCGTCTCTTTTTTTGCGATTGCAATTATTCTATGCAGCATTTTCTCTTGCGTCTTTTTCAATTAAATGAATAAAAACATCTTCGAGTGTTGGAATAATTTTATCTATCCGTTTAACCCTAATACCATTCTTAACTTGCAATAATTCTCTGATATCGTTTTCGTTTATTGAATTGTCTTTCAAAATAATGTGTATATAATTCCCGAAGATAGATGTTTCTCCAACCCACTTTTCTTTTTCTAAAATTTCAAGACTATCAACAATGTGTTCGCTTTCAATTTCTAAAATCTGGTTTTTGATGTAATTTGTTTTTAAAGTTTTCGAATTCCCCTGGGCAATTAACTTACCGGCATTGATTAAAATTATATCATTGCAGAACTCTGCTTCCTCGAGGTAATGCGTTGTTACAAGAACAGTAGTTCCGTTTCCGGAGAGTTCATTAATCAAATCCCAAAAATTTCTTCGTGAAATAGGATCAACTCCGCTTGTTGGTTCATCAAGAAAAACAATTTTGGGTTCATGAATAACCGCTGTTCCAAGTGCCAGCCGTTGTTTAATTCCTCCTGGAAGCGTGCCGGTTAATACATCTTCCATATTTTCAAGATTGGCAACTTTCAAAACCCATTTTTTTCTTTCTTCATATTTTTTACCAAATAGTCCGTAAACACCGGCAAAGAATCTGATATTCTCTGCAACGGTAAGATCATTATAAAGAGAAAATTTCTGCGACATATAGCCGATATTTTTTTTAACCATATCGGGATTCTTATTTATACTGTAACCACCCACAAGTGCATCGCCTGAAGTAGGTTCTAAAATTCCGATTAGCATTCTGATTGTGGTTGATTTGCCGGCACCGTTTGCTCCAAGAAATCCAAAGATTTTCCCCTCCTTAACATTGAACGAAACTGAATCAACAGCAGTAAATTTTCCAAATTTTTTTGTGAGATTATTTACTTCGATAGCGTTCATCAAAATATTGATCTCCCAAGCGATTTTTCCAATCTTACTTTTGCAATTTGATAATCTACTTCCGCTGTTTTTAGATTTGTCTCCGCTTGTAGTTTTAGATTTTCAGCATCAATTAAATCTGAGCTTGATACGATCTGAACATTATATTTATCAACCGTAATGCGGTAATTTTCCTCCGCTTGTTTTAGTGTTTGATTACTTACGTTTAGTTTCTCTCTATTTTTTATCAGATTTAAATAATTGGAATAAACTTCTACTTGAATATTTTCTTTAAGCTGTTCTAAATTTGTTTCGATCTGAACTTGTGCTTCTTCTGCTTGAGAAATTTGGGAAGATGTCAATCCCCATGTCCAAACATCCCAGTTTAACGTTAATCCTACATCCCAATTAGAATTAAATTCATCTTTTGCCGGTTGAAATCTGGAATTGGGATTGCTGTAATAATAATTACCGCTTAAATAAAGAGAAGGAAACCAGCTTGCCTTTGCCGCACTAACTCCATTTTCACTCGCTTGAAGGCGATAAGAAAGAGATCTCAATTCTTTACGGTTGCTTAAAGCTTCGTTAATTATTTCATCTAATTGATAATCAGCCGCTGCCGGCATTATTTCTTTAGCTGATACTTTTGTTTGTGCGGTTAAATCGAGTCCGATCGTTTTATTGAAAGCAACACGTGCAAGATTAAAATTGTTCTCTGCTTCTATAAACATCAGCTTTGTGTTTGAGAATTGCACTTCCAGTTTTAATAGATCGTTAGTTGATACCAGACCGTTTTCATAAAATATTTTTGTGTCTTGCAGATGTTTCTCTATCCGATCTAAATTGTTAGCAATAACTTTTTTGATCTCTTCTGCTTTATATAAATTCCAATATGCGCTGTATATATCGAAAGCAACTTCAATTTCTTCTCTCGTATAGTCACTTTCTGCCGCTTTAAAATTTAATTCAGCTGAATTTTTAAGCGATGAGAGTTTAAATCCCGTGAAAATGGGTTGATTAAATCCGAGTTTGAGTGAGTAGTTGTTTAAAATTGGATCTGCAATTCTGATTGGAGCTGGTGCAAACGGTATCGTTACCTCGAATGCCGGAATGTTATCGCTCAACCTTGTATAATTTCCGGCTAATTTGAACTGAGGCAAAAACTGGCTCTTTATTTCCGTCAATTTTGAGTCGGTATAATTTAACTTCGACTTAGAAATTTTTATGTCTTTGCTGTTTCTCAAACCTATTTGCAGACTCTCTTCCAATGTTAATATTTTTTCTTGTGCAAATAGAGAGCTTGCTATCAAAATCATGATTAACACTTTTTGCATTTTGTTTCCCTTACAATTTTATTCTTGCTTGTTTGCCCATTTTGTAAATAAAAACATTTTCGAGGGATGGGGCAATAATTCTGTGGTCAATTTCCGTAACAGAGTTTTCTATAAATAGCATTTTAATTTTTTCGTAATCCTTTTCCGGCTCTTTAACTATTATGTTTAATCTATCGCCATACATTTGAACTTCATAATCAGTAGCGGTTTTGATTAAGTTATATGCCGCTCTTGTAGGAGAACAAACTGTTTCCAAAATTTTTAATCCCATTGAGTCTTTGATTTTCTGTGGCGTATCAAAACTGATAATTTCTCCATTGTCCATAAGAGCAACTGTGTTGCATCGCTCTGCTTCATCAAGATACGGTGTTGACATAAAAATTGTAATTTTCTCTTTCAATAAGCTTGAAAGGATTTTCCAGAAATCTCTTCTTGATACGGGATCAACTCCCGTTGTTGGTTCATCGAGAAAGATAATTTTCGGTTTATGAATAAGGGTGCAAGCCAGTGCGAGTTTCTGCTTCATTCCGCCAGAAAGTTTATCAGCAAGACGTTCCCTGAATGGAGTGAGCCGCGTAAATTCGAGAAGCTCGTTTCTCCTTGCTTCAAAATTTTTAACCCCGTGAATATTTGCAAAGAACTCGATGTTTTCGTCTACTGTTAAATCACCGTAAAGCGAAAATTTTTGTGAAAGATATCCAATCTCGTTTTTAATTAGATTTCTCTGTTTTTGTAAACTATGCCCAAGAATTTCCGCGGATCCGCCGTCGGGATTAAGCAACCCGACAAGCATTCTTATAGTAGTAGTTTTTCCGGCGCCATCAGGTCCAACTAGTCCAAACATTTCTCCTCGATTAACATGATAACTAACCCCACTAACTGCATTGATAGACCCGAATTTTTTAGTTAACGATTTTATTTTGATTACTTGTTCCATTATTTGTTTTATTATAAAATTATCTTCGCGTCTGCCGGCATGCCAGGTTTCAGTTCAAAATTTCTGTTGGGAATTTCTATTTTAACAGCGAAGACAAGCTTTGTTCGTTCATCATTGGTTTGAATATTCTTCGGAGTAAATTCTGCTTCGGGGGAGATAAAAATAATTTTCCCTTCGTAAATTTTATCCGGATATGTATCCATTGATATTTCTACTTTTTGCCCTAATTTAACTTTCCCTAGCTCCGTTTCAGAAACGTAGATAATTAAATTAACAGTAGATAAATCTGAAATATTAACTAGCGAAGTCATCGGTGTTACGGTCTCTCCAACTTCTACATATTTTTTTACTATAAATCCATTAGTCGGTGAAATAACGTAGCAATCCCGAATATTTTTCTTCAATAACTCCACCGATGCTTTTGCTTTTTTTAGATTTGCTTTCGCCTGGTCAATCTCTTCTGGTCTGAATATTTTTTTTACCTTCTCATAATTTTCTTTAGCCACATTATATTGTGCGTGTGCAATTTGGAGACGTGTAACAATTTCTTCGTATTGTTTTTGTGTAATCGCTTTAGATTCCCAAAGTTTTGTATATCTAGAATGATCGCTTTTTGCGAGGTTGTAATTTGCCTCATTTTGTTTCATCATTTCTTCTGCTTGATTAATATCCTCGCTTCGTGCGCCCTTTATCATAAGACTAAGTTGTGCTTCTGCAATTTGTTCCGCTGCTACTGCTTGATCTAGTTGGTATACTATTGCTTCATTATCAATAACTAAAATTGTATCTCCGGCTTTTATAAGATCTCCTTCGTCTGCAAAGATTGATATAATTTCACCAGCGCTCTTTGAGCTTACCGTTATATTAGTTGACTCTATTGTGCCGGTTGCTTTAATGTAGTGATCGTCTTCGTTACCATTGCAAGCAATAATTGTAAATGTAAATACGAGCAATAGTAGAATCTTATTCATTCTCATTTTGTTTCCTTTTTTTTTCTAATAATTTCTTTCCTTTTTCTGTTACTATTCCGCCAATCATAATTCTAAAAGCAGAAATAGCGGCTTCTTTCATTGAGAAATTATTATTAATTATAAATTCCGGATTTACAACAGATCTCATTGCCGAGACAAAAACCATCATAATAATTTCTGTCGGGTAATTCAAAAACAATCCTTCCTTTTTTCCCTGATCAATAACTTTCGTAACATTGCCGAACATCATCTCTGTTCTGAATTTATCAATTTCATTCCATTGTGCTGGAAAGTACCGTCTCATATCATCTATCATTTTAGTGCTTATTCTTTGCGATGTGGCTGCAAGAATGTTCATTAATCCCTCGAGTTTCTCTATGGCGTTTTTATCACCACTCAGTACGGGAATAATTTTTGATTTCATAAAATTCATAAAATGTTTTGCAACCGATTGAACAAGATCATCTTTTGACGGAAAAAACTTATAGATTGTTTTCTTGCTCACTCGCAGCTCGGCTGCAATTTCGTCCATTGTTATTTTTTGAAATCCTTCCTTAAAGAATTTCTCTGTTCCTAATTCAATTATTTTTTCTTTCATTTTAACTAAATCCCTTTTAGAAACTATATTCGTATTTACAGTTTCCAATATAGTAAGTGGAAACTTATTTGTCAATAATTAGTTTCTTGGGTTTCCGATCTCAATATATTTTTTTTCGTTCGTTATAATAACTTTTATTCCAATACTTAATTTTACTTTTATCATAAACAAATTGATGCTCTTCTTTTCTTTATCTATTTTTGTATCAAAAAAAGAACGCAACATGATTAACACAGAGAAAATTATAATTGTTGGTGATCGTGTTTTAATCAAGCCGGAAGAAAATCTCAACAAAACCAACAGTGGTCTTTATCTTCCCCCCGGTGTTCATGAAAAAGAAAAAGTTCAGGGCGGTTATGTTATTAAGGTGGGTCCTGGTTATCCTATCGGCACACCAACAGATGACGATGAGCCATGGAAGGAGAGAAGAGATATTAAATATATTCCTCTTCAGGCACGCGAGGGAGATTTTGCACTTTTTTTAAGAAAGGATGCTGTTGAGGTTGAAATTGAAAAGCAAAAAATGGTTATTATCCCTCAATCTGCTATTCTTTTACTTTACCGTGATGAAGAGTTACTGGGTTAATTTTATTAACTATAGTTTGATTATAAGAATATTAGTATATCTTCCACCTCTTAAAAACATTAAACTATTATTATAAGTTTTAATGCTTGACTATAATTGAGATATTGTTATATTAGTCAACAAAAAGTGACTATAAATGTCAAACACAACCCTTTCTTTACCTAAATTACGCTTAGATTCTGAGATTTATTCCCTTATAAATTCTATTGATGCCGCCATTTACCGACTTGACGGAATGGCAAGTCTAATTGTAGAAGAGGATCCTTCTTCAAAACTTTTACCTTCTATCGAGGCATTTTACAGTCTTTTAATTGATAAATATATTGATGATGGGAATAGAGTCCGTTTTTTTTCTATTTACGAAAATGCCAATGTTCAAGATTTAATAACACGCTACATACAATCTATTTTGCTTGGACAAAAGCTAATTAGGGACGTATCAAAATCTTCCTACATAATAAAGACTATTCATAAAGAATTTTTCAAGCGGCATGACGAGTTAAGAAATAAATCCGGAGAGTTTAGGAAAAGCGAAGCTGAAATACATAACAAAAATTTTTCTGTCCCAGATGATACAACCAGCTTAATGAATAATTTTGAGAATTACCTTTCTTCAGATTATTCTTACCCAGCAGTAGTTAACGTGGCGATAGTTCATGCACTGTTTGAGTTGATTCACCCACTTCCGTTTGCAAACGGGCTTGTTGGAAGAATGTTGATTCTCTTGCATTTAAATTGGAAAAAAATGTTATCGTCTCCTTCTATTATATTCTCAAAGGTTTTATACGATAAAAAATTAGAGTACTTCGATCGGCTCCAGGATCTAACCAAAAACAACAATTGGGATGGCTGGATAAAGTTTTTCTTACGTTCTTTTCTCGAGTCGGCTAATGGCTCCACGTCATTGATAAAAAAGATATACCTTTTAAAAAGTTTTGAATACAATAAGATTCTCTCCAGCGATTTTGCTGCACCGTCTTTATTAAAATTATTTAATTACACTTTTTCTAAACCAATATTTACTATACCCGAAATAACTGTCTATCTTAACATTACAAAACAAACCGCTGGGATTGTATTACAGAAGCTGATTGAACTTGATATTATTGCAGAGAAAACGGGACAAAAAAGAAATAGGGTGTTTACACATAAAAATTTTCTTAATATTGTCGGTGAAATAGTAACTCTGTAATGAACTTTTTTTAACTACTAACACTAACAATTAAAATGAGGTTATTATGAAATTTTTACAAGAATTTAAATCCTTTGCAATGAAGGGGAATGTTGTTGATATGGCGGTTGGCATTATAATCGGCGTCGCTTTTGGTAAAGTTGTAACGTCAGTAGTGAACGATGTTATTATGCCGCCGATCGGTTTACTTGTTGGCGGTATCGATTTCAGTAACTTGGCAATTACAATAAAACAAGCAACTGAAAATTCTGCGCCAGTAGTAATTAAATACGGTGTATTTATTAATACTGTAATAGATTTTATAATTGTCGCGTGGGCAATCTTTATGATTGTAAAGTTGATGAGCTCTTTAAAAAAGAAAGAGGAAACGGCCCCGGCGGCACCGCCTAAAGCAACAGAAGAAGTTTTGTTGTTAACAGAGATTAGAGATTTGCTCAAAAAATAATTCTTCTAAAATTAGTTTGTTGGTCTTAGATAATATTTATTAACAATAAATTAATTGATTAGTTTTAGTAAGAAACATAGATTTGCAAATCTTTTTATCAAGGATATAACGACTATGGACCACACTGCCTTTTCTGTACCTATTTTAAGTTTAGTCCCTTTTTTATTAATGCTACTCTCGATAGCAATATTTCCACTTTTCTGGAATCACTTTTGGGAAAAAAATATTAACAAACTTATTGTTGCAATAATACTAAGCATACCAATTGTGATATTCCTTATTAGTTCTGGTTGGTGGCATCGTCTTTATGAAACAATGGTCTTCGATTATATACCATTCATCATACTGCTTGGTTCGTTATTTACAATTACGGGCGGAATTTATCTCTCGGGAGATATCGAAGCAAAACCAAGTATTAACACTTTATTTCTAGGAATCGGTGCTGTGCTCGCATCATTTATGGGAACTACTGGTGCGGCAATGCTTCTTATCCGCCCCGTTATCCAAACCAATAAAGAAAGAAAATTCAAGGTTCATACTATACTATTCTTTATTGGTATAATAGCAAATTGCGGGGGTTTATTAACACCGCTTGGCGATCCCCCTCTGTTTATGATGTATCTGCGCGGGGCTCCATTCGAATGGTTTTTCAAGTTAGCGTCGGAATGGTTTTTGGCTAATCTTCTTCTGTTAATAATTTACTATTTTGTTGATTCTTACTATTATAAAAAGGAAGACCCCGAAGCAATAAAAATTGATAGGACTTCTATAAAACCGATAAAGATAGAGGGTAAAATTAATTTTGTTTGGTTAATCGGCGTTGTACTCGCGGTTGCTTTTTTAAATCAACAATACTTGCCGTTTATAGAGTCTAACGAATATTTCAAGTTTATACGAGAGGGTGTAATAATATCGATGGCGGTTCTTTCTCTTTTGTTTACAACCAGACTAATTCGTGTATCCAATAATTTTACTTGGGAGCCAATCAAGGAGGTTGCTTATTTGTTCTTGGGTATTTTTATTACGATGGTACCTTGCCTTTTATACTTAGAAATAAACGCAGAGCATCTTGGTGTAAATACTGCACAGCAGTTTTATTATTACACCGGTTTGTTAAGTAGCTTTCTCGATAATACCCCAACGGCTGTAACATTTCATTCACTTGCTCTTGGATTGGGCCAAACCGCCGGTAATCTTGTTGCTGGAATTCCTGAGGCGTTGTTAAAGGCGATCTCTGTTGGTGCTGTATTTTTTGGTAGTATGACTTATATAGGCAATGGTCCAAATTTTATGGTTAAGGCGGTTGCTGAAGAAAACAATATTAAAATGCCTAGTTTCTTTGCTTACATGTATAAATTTTCTTTGATCGTTTTACTACCAATTTTTATAATTATTCAGCTTCTGCTTATTTGGTAGGAGGTGAGAGGGATTACAAGTTGATATTAACATTATTTGTCGTCTTGTAGTCCCCGATTAATAACGGAATTAATATAGAAATAATAAAGGCTACTATTGCTAGAAAATAAAATATTTGTCCTACCACAGCATCATATTCAAGTAATCCAATTTCACCTAATAAGTAAGTCCAATCGTGATATACTTTTTTACCGCCTAATAGTGGAAGCTTTTGTGCACGCGCGTCGGCTGCGTAAATAGAAACGTTAATTAAATTTTGTCCAAGCCAAATCAAAAATATTTGTGTGGAAATTCTTTTGTTGTGCAAGAAATAATAAACTACGAACATTGATGGAATCACCAACTGCATAATTGTTCCTCCAAGTGCGTGCAGATATTTACTTCCAAATATTTTAAATATTCCGTGGCCTCCTTCATGTATTAACAAATTAATATAGTCTATTAAGAAAAGTTTACCGTTATTAAAAATGATAAATATAATTAGCGGTAGCAATAATATAGATAGCAACCATTTTAAAAAATTATTCTCTGTTTCCACTTTCTTTTTAAAGATATCTCTTTTCAATTCTCTTCAAAGATTTTTCTTAATTCTTTTATTTCTTTTGTAAGTCCTAGTGATATTATTAATTTAATTCTTGCTTTTTGGCCATTCAGATAATCCGCAAAAATTACTCCGGCTTGTTTCAACCATTTTCCGGCACCGGGATATCCATAAATATCGAGCGTTTCTCCGGCCGGACACCTAGAAACTAAAACTACTGGTATCCCTTTTTCTGTTATATATTTAATTCCTTCAAATGCTGCCGGCGGAACGTTGCCCACGCCCATTGCTTCTACAACTACCCCTTCTGCACCGCTTTCTGCGGAGTATTTAAAAAATTTATGGTCCATTCCAGCATATACCTTAATCAGATCTACGTTAGAATTTATTTTCTCTGTGATTATTGTTTCTCTTTTCCGTGGAAGCCTATTATAAATAACTCTTCCCTTTTCAACAAATCCTAACGAGCCGAAATCTAAGCTATGGAACGTTTCTATGTCTTCCGTGTGTGTTTTTGTAACTTCGCTAGCAGCATTAATTTCTCCGTTTAAACACACAAGAACACCTAGATTCTTGCTGTTGTCATTATTACAAATATGTATCGCATCTAATAAGTTTCTCGGACCATCCCAATCGGGCTCTGAACTAGTTTTCATAGAGCCTATCATTACTATTGGTTTCTCTGTTTTTAATGTTAAATCTAAAAAGTACGCCGTCTCTTCAAGCGTATCCGTACCATGTGTGATAATTATTCCATCTATATTGGAATTGTTAATTTGTTTGTTAATTTTTTTTGATAGATCAAACATTATTTCTGGCGTTATGTGCGGACCTGGGTATTTTCCATACTCCAGCAAGGAGAGATTTGCTAATCCTTTCGCTTCTGGAATTATATCTATAATCTCTTTGCCGTTAAAATATGGCACTGCAGTGTTTGTGTTTTCAACTATTCTCATTGAAAAAGTTCCGCCGGTAAATACAATTAAAATATTTTTCAATTCTTCCTCTTTTTTTATTATTAAATTTAACCTCTATATACTTAATCTAAAAATGTGTTCTTTTCTTTAAAATTTATTTGCGCATAACAACCTCTTAGATTATTTTGGACCTGTAATGAGATAGTAAAAAATTGGTTGATAACTTGTTAATAACTCTGGTTTGTGAAACGTTTCACTTTTTATAAACTGCTCCTTTTTATATGCTTGTGACCTTGTTTTTTGTTGGTTATAAGCTGGTTTTTCTTGTAATTCTTTTTGTTTTATGGGGTTATAAAAATATTTTAATGTTAATAATTTGTTGATTTGTGGTTGTGTTTTAATTGTTTTGTTTTTCGTTTTAATTATTAATCCTATTTTTCCTTTTCTTTATTGTGGATAATATGAGTCTTGATACTGAAAAAAATACTTTAGAAAAAGACGCTAACCGTATTTGGAAAGAGTGTCTTAGCATAATAAAAGAAAATGTGCCGTTTATAACTTACAACACCTGGTTTCTGCCTATTAAGCCTTTCGAGTTAGACAACAACACCTTAAAAATATATGTACCCAACAATTTCTTTATAGAATGGATAGAAGAACACTACAACACCCTTATTAACAAAACCGTTGCTCAGGTTTTGGGTATGGAGGGAAAGTTGGTTTATGTGGTTTTAGAAGAAACTATTGAACCTCCTAATAATTTTGTAACTGAAAAAAAGAATAATGCTATTGATTCGCCTTTACAAGTTAGCAAGCCCAAAGAGTTTGAATCTTTTCTTAATCCTAGATATGTTTTTAGTAATTTCATTAAAGGAGAGGGTAATCAACTTGCAAGAGCTGCCGCTATTGCAATCGGGGAAAATCCCGGGCAGACCTCTTTTAATCCGCTTTTCGTTTATGGTGGTGTTGGCCTCGGAAAAACCCACTTAATCCAAGCAATCGGCAATAAGATATTAGAGCGGTTTCCTGAAAAACGTGTAATCTATCTTTCTTCGGATGTGTTTACTGTAGAGTTTGTTGAGGCAATTCAAAACAATACGGTTAACGATTTCTCTAATTTTTACAAAAGCATGGATACTCTTATTATAGATGATATACAATTTCTTGTTGGTAAAGAACGCACTCAGGATTTATTCTTTCATATTTTTAACACGCTTCATCAAACGGGAAAACAAATTATTCTTTCTAGTGATAAACCGCCAAAAGATTTAAAGGGATTAAGCGAGCGTCTTATTTCCCGGTTTCTTTGGGGTTTACAAGCAGATATTCAACCACCCGATTTAGAAACCCGTATTGCTATTCTTAAAAATAAATGCATCGCTTATGGAATGGATCTTAAAAATGAAATTCTCGAATATATTGCTTATAACATTACTTCTAACATAAGGGAGTTAGAGGGTTGCTTAATAAAATTATTAGCTAATTCCTCTCTTAACTCAAAAGAAATAGATTTTGAACTCGTTAAAAAAACCGTACGTGAAGTTTCTACCAACAAACAAGTGAGTATATCCATCGATTATATAACAAAAATTGTTTGTGAATATTACAATGTAGACGAAAATAAAGTAAGGGAAAAAAATAGACGTAAAGAAGTTGTTCTTGCTCGACAGGTTGCTATGTATCTTTCTAAGTTATTAACAAAGTCTTCCCTTAAAACCATTGGACTTCATTTTGGCGGAAGAGATCACTCTACAGTAATACACGCACAAACTTCCATAGAACAAATGATCTCTGTAGATATAAAAGTTAGAGATTTAATAGAAATGTTGAAAAACAAAATAGAGATGGGGGTTTCTTAATAACTATAATAACCTGTGCATAAGTACTTTTTGTTTTGTTAATAACTTTTTATTTAAATAATAATTTTAATATTCTTTAGTTGTTAACAATTTCTGCATAGTGTATTGTTTATAATTTATTGTCAAAACAGATTTATTAGGTGATAATTATGGTTTATAAACATATTAACACTGTTATTATTATATATTATTAATTATATATATACTTTATATAATATTAATGGTGTTGATAAGTGCTATATTAACAGAAACTAAAATTGAAAGTCTATCCTATTTTTGATATTTTTTGACTTAACATGGAGAGATAATATGGAATTCAAAGTAAACAGTAAAGAGCTAGAGAAACTGTTGAGTAAAATAATACCGGCAGTACCCACCAGAACACCAATGCCTATACTTGAGAATTTCTTATTTGAAGTAAAAGACGGTCAATTAACTGTTTATGCAACAGATTTAGAAATTTCATTAAAATCTTCTCTCAATGTTGTTACAGAAGAAAATATAAAATTGGTAGTACCGGCAAGATTACTAAATGATATAGTTCGCACATTAAAAGAAACAACTATACATTTTAAATTTTCCGGTAATAAAAAATTAAATCTAATTACCGATAATGGAAAATACTCGCTAAGTTATTTAGATCCCGAAGAATATCCCGAAATACCAACAATAACTGCAGATAATAACAACAAAGAAATAAACGAAGTAAGTATTAGCGGACTTGATTTGAGACAAGCATTCGAAAAAAGTGCTTTTGCTATGAGCAAGGAGGAAATGAGACCGGCAATGATGGGAACACTTTTTGAATTTAATGAAGATGGTTTAAGATTAGTAACAACGGATGGGCACCGGTTAGTTAATCTTTTAAAGAAAAACATAAAAGCAAATTTTAATCAGCAGTATGTTATACCAGAAAGAGCAGTTTCCGTTTTAATGAAAGTTCTCGACGAGAAAGAAGTAAAAATTCATTTAACAAAAACGTATGTATCATTTAAGTTAAGCGATATAGAATTAATAACGAGATTAATAGCACAAAAATACCCAGACTATTCAAGCGTAATACCGTTAGAGAATGAATATTTAATGAAGGTTAACACGAGGGACGTTCATGAATCAATAAAAAGAATGATGCTTTTTTCTACCTCTAGTACAAGAAGGGTTAAGTTTTCTATAAAAAAAGATAATTTAGATATATCAGCAGAAGATTTGGATATAGGGGCATCGGGAGAAGAAAAAGTTTCTTGCAGTTACAACGGAGAAGAATTAGAAATCGGATTTAACTCTGCCTATGTTAACGATATTTTAAACCATTTAGCTGGAGAGGAAGAAATAACTTTTAAACTACACTCTCCTACAAAAGCGGTAATAATAGAGCCGGTACAGAAAAAAGAGAATCAGGATTTATTGATGTTATTAATGCCGGTACGATTAAATACTTAAAATGTTTCTTAGTCAAATCGAATTGCAAAACTTCAGACTGCATAGCAGCACCACACTGAATTTTTCCGACAAACTAAATTTGATAATAGGCGGAAACGGGCACGGCAAAACAACAATTTTAGAAGCAATTTATTACTTAAGCACATCAAAAAATATAAATATGGCGGCAGAAAGCGATGTGGTTACTTTTGGGGAACATCAATTTTTAGTAGAGGGAAAGTTTGTTGGAATAACAAAAAACACAGCAAAAATTGTTTATGATAATGTTAAAAACAAAAAAGCATATTACCTGGATCAAAAACAAGTTTATAAAATACCGGACATAATCGGAATTTTTCCGGTAGTGGCGTTGATACAATCCGATCACGCTATAACGCAAGGAGCACCGGCAGAAAGAAGAAGATTTGTAGATTCAGTTATAGCACAAGCAAGTCATAATTATTTAAACACACTTTTAGAGTATAATAAAATTTTAAGACAGCGCTCTTCTTTGCTTTCACAAATAAAAGAAACAAACAACAAAAATTTATTTAAGCAGCTTGAAGTTTGGACAGAATCACTTATAAAAAACGGAACGGAATTAATTAATCAAAGAATTATATTTTTTAGAGAGTTTAAAGAATATTTAAAAGAAGCATTTAAAAATATACTTGATACAGCAGAAGAACCGGAAATAGTTTACACTCCTTTTAAAGAGGAAGACGAAAAAACTATAGAGGAAAGATTTATAGCAGAGCTAAATATAATCAGAGAGGACGAGCTTAGAAGATGTGTAAATTTAGTCGGACCCCACCGTGACGACTTTTTTTTCTTGATTAATAATAAAGAACTAAAAAGATACGGTTCGCAAGGACAGCATAAAACTTTTCAGATAGCATTAAGATTTGCACAATTTTTTTATATAAAAGAAAAACTAAATAAAACACCGATTTTTTTAATGGATGATATTTTTGGCGAACTTGATACTTATAGGTCAAAAAAAATTAGCGATTATTTATCTAAAATTGGACAAGCTTTTATAACTATGACAGATTTTTCAAAAATAGACGAGTTACACCTTTCTAAAGAAAGTAAAATTATAAAAGTAGAAAATGGCACAGCAAAGTACGTTTAATATAAAAAGTCTTACAGAGGTAATAGAAAAGGAAAAAGAATTTGAAAAACTACGTTCTACAATAAAAGAATATGATGTAGTAGAGAAATTCAAATACATTTTTCCCGAACTATCAAAAATAGCAGAAGCAGTAAAACTAGAAAAAAAAACACTTTTTTTAAGAGTAGAAAACTCGGTTTGGAAAAGCGAACTTAATTTTCAAAAAAATGCGCTAATAGAAAAAATAAATAATCATTTTAATGAACAAGTTATAAAAGCAATAAAATTTTTATAAAAGGAACCACCCGGATAAATATGGCAAAAGAAAAAAAAGTAAAAAACGGCAACGGTAATTATACTGCGGAAAGCATAAACGTTTTAAAAGGGCTAGAAGCAGTACGTAAAAGACCAGCAATGTATATAGGAGACATCGGTTCTCGCGGTTTGCATCACCTTATAAACGAAGTAGTTGATAATTCGATAGACGAAGCCCTTGCCGGTTATAATGATAGAGTAGTGGTTACTATTAATAAAGACGGCTCCGTCACAGTTGAAGATCACGGGCGAGGCATACCGGTTGATATTCATCCGGTAGAGAAAAAATCGGCACTTGAAGTTGTAATGACTGTATTACACGCCGGCGGTAAGTTTGATAAAAACTCATATAAAGTTTCCGGCGGTCTACACGGGGTGGGAGTCTCTGTGGTAAATGCTTTATCGGAGTGGTTAAAAGTAGAAGTTAAAAGAGATGGTAAAATATATTTTCAAGAATACCACTGTGGTATTCCAAAAGCACCGGTCAAACAAATAGGAACATATAAAAGCGAAAAGAACGGAACAAAGATTACTTTTAAACCAGACAAAGAAATTTTTAAAGTAACAAAATTCAATTTTGATACTGTTGCTGAAAGAATGCGAGAGCTTGCATATTTAAATAAAGAAGTTACAATGACATTGAAAGACGAAATTGAGGGGTTGGAAGAAACATATAAATTCAAAGGCGGAATAATTGATTTTGTAAAATACCTCGATGAAAATAGAGCACCTATTCATAAGCCGATTTATATTGAAGGAGAACGGGACAACACACCAGTGGAAATTGCATTCGAGTACAGCGATTCATATTCTGAAAACGTGCATTCTTATGTGAACAATATTAATACTATAGAAGGCGGAACTCACTTAGTAGGTTTTAGAACCGCACTGACAAGAACTTTTAATAATTATGCATATAAAAACGGACTGATAAAAGAGAACAACAAAATCACACTTTCGGGCGATGATTTTAAGGAAGGGTTAACCGCCGTAATTTCGATTAAAGTAATGGAGCCGCAGTTTGAAGGACAAACAAAAACAAAACTTGGTAATGGAGAAGTTAAATCGGCAGTAGAAATGCTGGTTGGAGAAAAATTATCCGAGTACTTAGAAGAAAACGCACCGGTTGCAAAGAAAATTATTGATAAATGTATGAGAGCCGCAGAAGCAAGAGAGGCTGCTAGAAAAGCACGTGAATTAGTAAGAAGAAAAAACGCACTCGATTCAATGCACCTACCGGGCAAACTTGCAGATTGTTCAATTAACGATCCCGAACACTGTGAGATTTATATCGTTGAGGGAGACTCAGCCGGCGGTTCAGCAAAGCAAGGACGCGATAGAAGATTCCAGGCAATACTCCCGATAAAAGGAAAAATTTTAAATGTGGAGAAAGCTAAGATCAATAAAGTTTTAGAGAATCAGGAAATACAAGCAATGATATCGGCAATTGGTGCCGGCATTGGCGAAGATTTTGATCCTTCAAAATCGCGTTACGGAAAAATAATTTTAATGACAGATGCCGACGTAGATGGAAGTCATATCCGCACACTTCTCTTGACTTTTCTTTACCGCCACATGAAAGAATTAATAGCAGAAGGAAAAGTGTATATTGCACAGCCACCGTTATATAAAATTAAAAAAGGCAAAGAAGAACATTATGCATTTGATGATGAAGAGAGAGATAAAATTTTAAAACGCCTTAAAGCTGAAATAAAAGGCAAAAAAGAAGAAGTAGAAATTTTAGAAACAGAAGAAGAAGTTGAAACCGCAGAGGGAGCAGCGCAGCCGAAAGGAATCGTAATCTCCCGTTATAAAGGTTTGGGCGAAATGAATCCGGAACAGTTATGGTCAACCACGATGAATCCGGAAACACGTACAGTGCTTCAGGTTAACTTGGAAAGTGCAGCAGCGGCAGATAAAATTTTCGAAACATTGATGGGCGATGCAGTAGAGCCGAGACGAGAGTTCATCGAAAAGCATGCTAAGTATGCTAATTTAGATATATAATTATTAGCGAAGCGAAGAAGCCAGAAACGCAAAAGCTTTAAATAATTTGTTATCCTTTTCTCTAAAATATTGATGAAAGAAAAAAATACATATCGGCAACCATTAACAGATTATATACGCAGAGATTTTACAGCGCTAAATAAAAATCTTACGATAGACGAAGCATTACAAAAAATAAGAACAGAGGGATTAGGCGAAAGAATAGTTTACTTTTACGTTGTTGATGATGATCAAAAACTTGTTGGTGTTTTACCAACTCGTCGAATTCTTACCGCACAACCCGGGCAAAAACTTGGCGAGATGATGGTAAAAAATGTTGCTTCGCTGAATTTGGATGCAACGGTTTACGATGCATGCGAGTTCTTTGCAGTATATAAATTATTAGCTTTTCCGGTTTTAGATGAAGAAAGAAAAATTGTAGGTATAGTGGATGTAAATTTATTTACTGATGAACTACTCGATTTTACAGAGCGGCAGAAAGTGCAAGATGTTTTTGAGTCGATCGGTTTTCAAATTTCGGAAGTTAAAAATGCAACACCGCTTAAAGCTTGGAGAATAAGATTTCCATGGCTGCTTGCAACAATATTAAGCGGTACGGTCTGCGCACTTCTTGCTGGTATGTTCGAAGCAACATTAGCAGAAAGTTTGGTGATAGCATTTTTTCTTACACTGGTCTTGGGTCTCGGAGAAAGTATGAGCATACAATCGATGACGTTAACAGTACAGACACTGCATACAGCGCAACCGTCGTTAAAGTGGTATTTGAAAAATTTATTTAAGGAATTCGCAATATCATTTTTAATAGGATTAAGCAGCGGAATTCTTGTAGCTCTTGTGGCATTAGTATGGAAAGGAGAGATTTTAACTTCGTTTATTATTGGTGCAAGTATTTTGTTGGTTCAAATTACAGCGGCGGTAATTGGCTTGAGCGTTCCAACGCTACTGCACAAAACAAAACTGGATTTAAAAGTCTCTGCCGGACCGATTACACTTGCGATGACAGATATATTTACAATTATATTTTATATGGGGTTGGCAACAGCATTATTATAGTATTGATAGATTTTATTAGCGGAAACCAGCTTAATTTTATTCTATAAAAAATTATAACGGTGAAAAATAATTTCAAAATCTTAAATCATAAATAGAAAAACATGACAACAATTTTTGAAAAAGTAATACCCGTATCGTTAGAAGAAGAAATGAAATCATCTTACATCGATTATGCGATGAGCGTAATAGTTGCTCGCGCTTTACCCGATGTAAGAGACGGATTAAAACCGGTTCACCGCAGAGTATTATTTGGAATGCATGAGCTCGGAGTTCCGCACAACAAACCGTATAAAAAATCTGCACGTATCGTTGGAGAGGTTCTCGGTAAATATCATCCGCATGGCGATACCGCAGTTTATGATTCAATGGTGCGCATGGTTCAGGATTTTTCTCTGCGCTATCCATTGGTAGATGGACAGGGAAACTTCGGCTCGATAGACGGCGACAGTCCGGCGGCAATGAGATATACAGAAGCCCGCCTTGCGCGTATAGCAGACGAAATGCTTCGCGACCTCGACAAAAACACAGTTGATTTTGTAAACAACTTTGATGAATCGCTACAAGAACCAACAGTATTGCCGGCATATCTGCCAAATCTGCTTGTTAATGGCGCAAGCGGAATAGCGGTTGGCATGGCAACAAACATCCCCCCCCACAATCTTGGTGAAATAATAGATGGATTAATAGCGGTTATAGAAAATCCAAAACTGAAGCCGGAAGAATTGATGAAGTATGTAAAAGCTCCTGATTTTCCAACCGGTGGAATTATTTACGGATATGATGGAGTAAAAGAAGCTTTCTTAACCGGAAGAGGAAGAATAATATTACGTGCTAAAGCTAATATTGAAACCCTCAAAAATGAGCGCGAAAATATTGTTATTACCGAAATTCCATATCAAGTTAACAAATCAGCGTTGATAGAAAAAATAGCCGATCTTGTAAGAGAAGGAAAGATAGACGGCATTTCAAATATCAGGGACGAATCCGACCGTGATGGTTTGCGTGTAGTAATAGAAATGAAACGGGACGGACAGCCGGCAGTTACACTCAACCAACTTTTCAAACACACACAGATGCAAGTAACCTTTGGCGTAATAATGCTTGCGCTTGTTAACGGTGTTCCGAAAGTATTAACACTTCAGCAAATGATGGAACACTTCCTCGACCACAGAATGGACGTGCTCGTTCGCCGTACAAAGTATGATCTTGATGCAGCAGAAAGAAGAGCGCACATTTTAGAAGGATACATAATAGCACTTGATAACATTGATGCGGTAATAGAGACGATTAAAAAGTCACGCGATGTAGAGACGGCTAAAAATAATTTGATGAAGAAATTTAAACTCTCAGAGGTTCAGGCAAAAGCAATACTTGATATGAGATTACAACGCTTAACCGGTCTTGAGAGGAAGAAAATAGAAGATGAATACAAAGAGACCATAAAACTTATTCAGAAATTAAAAGCTATACTCGGCAACGAAAAATTGAGAAAACAAATTATTAAAGACGAGCTTCTTGCTCTTCGTGAAAAATATGCAGACGAAAGAAGAACAGAAATTGTGCGCGACTTCAAAGAATTTTCGCTCGAGGATATAATAGCCGAAGAAGATGTGGTTGTAACAATTTCGCATCAGGGATTTATAAAAAGATTCCCGGTTAGCGGTTATCGAAGACAAGCACGTGGCGGCAAAGGTGTAATCGGTGCTGGCTCGAAGGAAGAAGACTTCATCGAACATATGTTTGTTGCCTCAACACACCACTACATTATGTTCTTTACCGACAGAGGAAAATGCTATTGGTTAAAAGTTCATGAAATACCCGAAGGCGGTAGAGCTGCAAAGGGTAGATCAATTCTAAATCTTATAGAAAAAGAAAAAGAAGAAAAGATTACAGCCTTTGTTACAGTTAAAGAATTTACCGAAGATAAATTTATTGTAATGGCAACAGAAAAAGGAACGGTAAAGAAAACAGTTCTTTCTGCTTATTCAAACATCAGACGCGGCGGAATAAATGCGATATCACTGGCACCCGGAGATAGATTAATCGAAGCAAAACTGAGCGAAGGAAAGAACGATATAATTATCGGAACAAGAAACGGTATGGCTATACGCTTTAATGAAAAAGATGTACGCAACATGGGTAGAACAGCAACCGGAGTCCGCGGCGTTCGTCTCGGTAAAGGCGATGTTGTTATTGGAATGATTGTAGTACGCAATGCAACAACATTAATGGTGGTTACCGAAAAAGGATTCGGCAAGCGGTCAGAGATTGAAGATTATAGACTAACACGAAGAGGTGGAAAAGGAGTTATAACAGTTAAAACATCCGAAAGAAACGGAAAGCTTATTGCAATGAAAGAAGTGAACGACACCGATGAGTTAGTTATAATCACAACCGGTGGAATGGTAATCCGCCAATCTGTATCTGAATTGCGGGTTATGGGAAGAAACACTCAGGGTGTGCGTTTAATACGATTGAACGAAGGGGATGATATAGCAGACATAGCACGTGTAATTCCGGAAGAAGAGGGAGAAGAATAAAAATGACATTAGCTTTTCTCTGTGCTTCGCCGCGATATATCAGCGGGGCTCTGTGTTGGTAGATTTTAATGTCACATTGAAACAAGGCAAAGTTGCTTAGCTCAACAGAGAAGCACACGAGAGGTATGTTTTTTATGCAAACATTGTAGGAAAGTTATAAAGTATGTCTCACAACAAAAAACTTCAATTCGACTCAAAATGTGTTCACAGTGGAATTTGTGATTATGAATTTGGTCCGGTTGTTCCGCCAATCTATCAAACATCAACTTTTAAATTTGAATCAGCGGAACATGGCGCATCCCTTTTTAAAGGAGAATCAGAAGGATACATTTATACTCGGATGAAAAATCCAACCATAGAAGCCATGGAAAATGCTGTTGCCGAACTAGAAGGCGGGTATAAAGCTTTGGGATGTGCGAGCGGAATGGCGGCAATTACAACAGTGTTTATTACACTGCTCAAATCGGGCGACCACGTAATTTGTAGTAAATCCGTTTATGGTCCAACGATGACACTGCTTCACACCGTCCTGAATAAGTTCAACATCGAATCAACCTTTGTTGATACAGACATTGCGGAAGAGATTGAGCGTGCAATAAAACCAAACACAAAAATTATATATGTAGAAACACCGGCAAATCCAGTAATTGCAATTACTGATTTAGAAGCCGCATCAAAACTTGCACACAGACACGGCGCGCTATTAGTTGTTGATAATACATTTATGAGTCCGGCATTACAGCAGCCGTTTGTTTTCGGAGCGGACGTTGTTCTACACAGCATGACTAAATTTTTAAATGGTCACGCTGACGTTGTTGCCGGAATAGTTGTAGTGAAAGATGAAGAGATGTATATAAAAATGCGTAAAACACTTAATCAAATTGGCGGTGTAATAGATCCGTTCAATTCATTTCTTGTTCATCGCGGTTTAAAAACTTTATATATAAGAATGCAAAGACATTGTGAGAACGCCCAGCTTATCGCAGAATATTTAGAGAATCATCCGAAAGTCATGTGGGTACGTTATCCCGGATTAAAAAACCATCCTAATTATCAAATTGGATTGAAACAACACAAAGGCCCTGGAGGAATGATTTCGTTTGAACTCCGCGGCGGATTCGAAGCCGGAAAAACTGTTATGAATAATGTTAAACTTTGTCAGCTTGCAGTTTCGCTAGGCGGAGTAGAAACTTTAATACAGCATCCAGCAAGTATGACCCACCTTACAAT
>CAYXKL010000012.1:0-39952 GCA_964464825.1 uncultured Melioribacter sp.
CCACAATTATCAATGGTTAGTGACTATGGCATGTACCGTCTTCATTAATTACTAATTTCCCTTCAACAAATTTTTGTACAGCAGTATCAGCATCAATTTCATTTGTAAAAATCACTTTTATCTCGAAACTGTTTAATTCTTCAACAACTCGCCACCCGGCGGAAGTGCAAATTAAATGTGAACATCCTGATAATGCTTCAATCAATTTTGCGTGACTGTGTTCGCCGTGATGATCATGTTCGCCAATTTTATGAGCAGTAAATTTATTTTCCTTTTTAATTCTGTTTATAATTTTACTGTCCGCCAATTCATAAATTATAAATCCATTACATCTTCCAATATGTCCGGTAACTGTTAAATAATCATCTGTTGCAACTGCAATTTTCCCTGTAAATGCTGATTTAGATTCACTGAACATTTTATACTCCTTGATTATGATTATTCAGGTTTTACTGATGTTATCATTCAATATCCTCACCATTATCTTCACTTTCATCATTATTTTCTTCCCGCTGATTGTTTTTATAATGATTCAAATTGAGTTTTAGATTTAACATCACAATCGGTGCTTCTCTTTCCGAGTATGAATATCTATAAAAATCAAACGATTCAAATAGTGATTCATGTTTTGCTGTTCCGAATACATCTCTTACTTGTAATGTTGCAGTTAAAAGTCTATCAAAAAATTCATGTTTAATTGCAAAATTAGCAGATAAATGTCCTTCGTGTTTACCTTGTGGTAAAATTCTTGGACTGTTATACATAAAATTTAATTGGACTTGTGTTTCTTCGCTAAACTTTATACTATTATTATAACGTAAAGACCAATTAAAACTGCTTCGGTTTAAGACCTCCTCATCAATCATACCTTCAATAGTATAATCATATAAGTTGCCCATCAGGTTTACATTCCAATTTTTAATCGGATCAAAATTGAAAAATAATTCCACTCCAAGTGAATAATCTTTGCCAATATTTTGAACTGATTGAAGTGTTACATTTTCAGAATAAACCGAACGGATTCTTTCAATTTTATTTTTTGTTACACGGTAATAAGATTCAATAGAAATAACAGAGTTTCCAATTAAAGTTTGATATCCTAATTCATAAGAGTCAATGTATTCCGGTGAAAGTGAAGGATTACCAATGCGTATGTTATAAGTGTCAGTCCATGTTTCAAAGGGTTCTAATTCCCAACCTTGCGGACGGTTAATTCTTTTTGTATAACTAGCCATTAATTGGTGATTCAAAAGAAATTCATAAGAGAAATGAAAACTTGGAAAGTAATCCCATTTATCAATTGTAAATTGTTTCTCAAGACGGGGCACTTTAATTTTTCTTCCGGTGTATTCGGTTCTTAAACCAAATTGATATCCAAAATTTTCAATTTTATCCGAATACAATGAATAGATTGCTAATTCTTTAGTATCGTAATGCGATTCATTGCTGAATAAAGGATCTGTAATAAAATTTTGTTTTTCAATATTCCAATTAGATAAACCCGTAATTTCTTTCGAGATTTCAATTTCGCCCTGATAGCCGGCTTCAAATTTACTATCACTTCCTAATGGTATTGAATAATCAAGTTTACTTCTAACATCAGTTTCCGGACCGGATTCAGTTGTTACTTTTCCATCGACTATTTGACTACCGCTGAATAATTTGTTTTTATTGAATTCATCAGAATTACGAGAGCTCAAAAAAACTTCGGCGGTAAGCTGGTGACCTTTTGTTTCGTATTCTTTTTTATAGCTTGTAAACACAGAGCCATATGTTCCGCTTCTGCTGTCATTTGAAAGACTTAAATAATTTTCTTGAATTGAATTTGATGTACTCCATTGAGTGTAATCTAAATCCGAGTTACTACCGCCAGATCGATCGCCGTACCTTCCACCGAGCGTTATTGATTGCTTATTACCAAAGTTGAAAGATATTGAACTTCTCAAACCGAAATTTTCTCTATTTCTAATTGAATTGCCGGATGAATTATAATATGAAGTATTTGATCCTTCTATATTCCAGTTATTCTGTTTTTCTGTCGAAGAGAATTGATGGTTATTATAGTTAGCTGCAAAATTTATTTGAAAGTCAGAATTTTTGTAATCAGCTAATAATTCTCCGCCGTATTTATTTTTTAGTCCCCCATTTAAATCCATAATACCGCTTAAACCAGCATTTCTATTACTCTTCATTATTATATTAATTATTCCGGCAGTTCCTTGCGGATCGTATTTGGCAGAAGGATTTGTAATTATTTCAATATTTTCAATTGCACTTGCCGGTATCTGCTGCAATGCTTCGTTTGCATCAAGTATTGATGGGCGTCCATCAATAAGCACTGTAAAATTTCCGCTGCCGCGTAAACTTACATTACCTTCAATATCAACTGTAACAGATGGAATATTTTCAAGAATATCAATTGCGGTACCGGATATGGAAGAAAAGTTTTCACTTACATTAATTACTTTTTTATCGATCTCGTAAGTAATCGGGGATCTCTGTCCGCTCACAACAACTTCGTTTACATTAAGTGATTGAGAAGAGATGAAAATTTTCCCTAAATCTGTTATTGAATTTAACTTAACAACAATATTATTAACATAATTTATTTGATACCCGATAAAACTGATCCTTAAATAATATTTACCGGGTTTAATGTTATCTAATACAAAAAAACCTTTTTTATCAGATACAGTTCCGGCTGTTTGTGTGCTGTCATTACTGCTAAAAAGTACAATGTTTGTAAATTCCAACGGTAAATTTGAATCCCGATCAATTATATAACCGAACACTCTGCCATTTGATTCTTTCTCAGTCTGTTGTGCTATTGTGCTGATGCATAAAAATAAGAATACAATAAAAAGAGAATATTTTAAAGGAGACAAACTCATTACGACCTATTAATTTTTATAAAAGTAGAACAAAAATACATCATTTAAAATTCAATTTGCTACCGAAATCAGCGGTGAAAAATTTATACAAAAAAAACTTGACAAGGCTGACTCTCTATCGTATATTTACGATGAACGATTTGGAATTTAATTATGGCTCAAGCTAAAACACAAAATTTTACTCCGGATGAAATTTATCTTGCAGATATTGCTAAAGCATTATCGCATCCAGCACGGATTAAAATACTCAAAATCCTAACCGATATGGATATCTGCATGTGCGGTGATATCGTTGATTTATTACCGCTGGCACAGTCAACCGTATCACAGCATCTTAAAGAATTAAAACGAGTCAGCTTAATAAAAGGTGATATCGATGGACCAAAAGTTTGTTACTGTGCAAATTCATCATCCATAATAAAAGCAAATGAACAATTTCAAAAATTATTTAACCAACTAACAAAGGGGGGAAGTAAGTCATGCAAAACGAAAAAGAAATAAAAGAGATTGTAAAAGAGAAATATGGTGAGATTGCAAAAAATACAAGCAAGGGCTGTGGATGCGGTTGCGGCTCATCAAATAAAATTGTCGGTTACACAATAATGCAAGATGAGTACGAGCATCTTGATGGATATGTAGCGGAAGCTGATCTCGGACTTGGCTGCGGATTACCGACAGAATTTGCCGGGATAAAAGAAGGAGATACAGTAGTTGATCTTGGTTCCGGTGCCGGTAATGATGTTTTCGTTGCACGTGCAATTGTCGGTGATTCAGGAAAGGTTATAGGTATCGATATGACTGAAGAGATGATTGCAAAAGCGAACCGTAATAATCAAAAACTCGGTTACAAAAATGTTGAGTTTAAACTTGGTGATATTGATTCTATGCCGCTTGAAAATTCTGTTGCCGATGTTGTTGTAAGTAACTGTGTGTTGAATCTTGTACCTGATAAAAGAAAAGCATTTGCAGAAATTTATAGGATTATAAAACCGGGAGGACATTTTTGTGTATCAGACATCGTTTTAAAAGGTGAATTGCCTGTTAATCTAAAAAAATCAGCAGAGATGTATGCCGGTTGCGTTGCCGGTGCTGTTCAGCAAGATGAATATCTAAAGATTATCGAAACGATTGGTTTCAAGAATATTGAGATAAAGAAAACAAAAGTTATCAGCTTACCCGATGAAATACTTAAAGAATATTTGAGCGATGATGAAATTCAACAATACCACAAAAGTGATGTTGGAATATTCAGCATAACTGTAATTGCAAATAAAAACTAAATTTTACATTGATTTGATAGATAGAACTAATCTAAACTGAATTTAAAAATAGGTTTTTTATCTGTTTGACTTGCTTGCTGCAAGCAAGTCAGTTTAATCTGTGTGTCATTTATGAAGGAGATATTAATGAAGAAAAAAGTATTAATTTTATGTACCGGTAACTCGTGCCGTAGCCAGATGGCGGAAGGATTTTTAAAATCATTCGATAATAATCTTGAAGTTTTTTCTGCCGGAACAAAACCTTCTTTACAAGTCCATCCTAATGCAATTCAAGTAATGGAAGAGGTAGGAATTGATTTGAGTAAAAATTATCCGAAACATTCCGATCAATTCATCAATGATTCTTTCGATTATGTTATTACTGTTTGCGATAACGCGAAGGAATCTTGCCCCGTCTTCATTGGCAAAGTTGGAAAACAACTTCACATAGGTTTTGAAGACCCGGCAGAAGCAGTCGGTACAGATGAAGAAATAATAACAGTCTTTCGCACCGTTCGAGATCAAATTAAAAACGAGTTTTATAAATTTTATAACAATAATCTTAAGTAATAACAATACGGAAAAATCCAAAGGAATAGATCAATGAGCGGATTAACAAAAAAACTTTCTTTCTTAGATAGATATTTAACACTCTGGATTTTTCTTGCAATGTTCATCGGAGTTTTTTCAGGTTATCTTTTCCCTGGAATTGTAGATTTTTGGAATTCATTCCAGAGCGGAACAACAAACATTCCTATTGCTATCGGACTGATTTTAATGATGTATCCACCCCTTGCAAAAGTTAAATACGAAGAACTTGGCGATGTATTCAGAAATATAAAAGTGCTTTTGTTATCACTTGTGCAGAATTGGTTGATCGGTCCAATCCTAATGTTTGTACTTGCTGTAATATTTCTTCCTGATTATCCAGAATATATGGCCGGTTTAATTATGATAGGACTTGCACGCTGCATTGCAATGGTTATTGTATGGAATGAACTTGCAAAAGGTGACACTGAATATGCAGCCGGTCTCGTAGCTTTTAATTCAATTTTTCAAGTTCTATTCTTTTCGGTTTATGCATATATATTTTTAACAGTATTTCCTTCATGGCTGGGACTTCAAACTTTTGCAGTTGATATTACAATCGGACAGATAGCAGAATCTGTTTTCATTTATCTTGGAATTCCTTTTATAGCCGGAATGATAACCCGGTTTATTTTGTTAAAAGTCAAAAATAAAGAATGGTACGAGAAAAAATTTATTCCAAAAATTTCTCCGATAACACTCATTGCTCTGCTTTTCACAATTCTTGTTATGTTCTCGCTTAAAGGTGAATACATTGTTAAGATTCCCCTCGATGTTGTTAGAATTGCAATTCCGCTTATACTCTATTTTGTGATAATGTTCTTTGTCTCTTTTTACATGGGTAAAAAGGTAGGTGCGGATTATTCAAAGACAGCAACACTTTCCTTTACAGCAGCCAGTAATAATTTCGAACTTGCTATTGCAGTTGCAATTGCCGTTTTTGGAATCAATAGCGGGGAAGCATTTGCAGCAGTAATCGGTCCATTAGTAGAAGTGCCGGTGTTAATCAGTTTAGTTAATGTTGCCTTGTGGATTCAGAAAAAATATTTCGGCAAAGTAGAAGAAGGAACAGTTAAAGCACCGGATGTGTGTTTATAAAATATTTTAATAACACCTTTCAGCATCTCTCGCAAAATAGAATTATTTTAGAAAGCATTTTTTAAAAATTATTATTGAAATGATACTAAAACCCAAAATTCTTACTATATATAAAACAATAACACACGAACAGTTAGTTAAAGATATAACAGCGGGATTGATAGTCGGAATTGTTGCCCTTCCATTAGCAATAGCATTCGGTATCGCTTCAGGTGTTTCTCCTCAGCAAGGATTGATAACAGCTGTAATTGGCGGATTTATTGTTTCATTCCTTGGAGGCAGTCGCGTACAGATTGGCGGTCCAACCGGCGCATTTATTGTAATTGTTTATTCGATAATTCAGCAGTATGGCTACAACGGATTGATAATTGCGACACTGATGGCTGGCACAATATTAATTATTATGGGTTTTGCACGGCTCGGTTCGGTTATTAAATTTATTCCGTATCCCGTTGTAGTTGGTTTTACTAGCGGTATTGCAGTTGTAATTTTTTCGTCACAAATAAAAGACTTTTTTGGTTTGGCAATAGATATTGTACCGGCAGATTTTTCAGAAAAGTGGATTTTATATTTTCAACATTTTTCATCTATAAATTATTCAACATTATTTATTGCGCTGTTATCATTATTAATTATGATATTCTGGCCGAAGTCATTGAATAAAATTCCTGGATCAATAATTGCAATTATTGTATCAACCATAATTGTACATCTATTTAATATGAATGTTGAAACAATCGGAAGCCGATTCGGAACGATCCCGTCATCATTACCGGAACCGACTCTACCTAAATTAGATTTTGCAACAATACGAGAATTAATTCAGCCGGCAACAACCATTGCAATTCTTGCTGCAATTGAATCACTCCTCTCTGCTGTTGTATCAGATGGAATGATTGGTAAAAAACATAGATCTAATATTGAATTAATAGCGCAAGGCACTGCAAACATTTTTTCTCCACTCTTTGGCGGAATTCCGGTAACCGGTGCTATTGCACGCACTGTTGTTAATGTTAAAAACGGAGGGCGCACGCCAATTGCTGGTATGGTTCATGCTATTGTACTTTTATTGATCATGCTTTTTTTGGGTTCATGGGCAAAATTAATTCCGATGGCAACTTTAGCTGCTATACTTGTAATTGTAGCATATAATATGAGTGAATGGCGTTCATTTAAAAGTTTATTGAAAAGTCCGAGAAGTGATGTTGTTGTTCTGGTCACAACTTTTTTACTGACTGTAATTTTTGATTTAACAATTGCTATTGAAATAGGAATGATATTGGCTGTATTCTTATTTATGCATCGAATGGCAATGGTTACAAATGTAGGTGTTGTTACACGTGAATTCAAGGAAGAAGATGATGAAGAAATTTCGGATCCGAATTCTATCGCTAAAAGATCGGTACCGGAAGGAGTGGAAGTATATGAAATCAACGGACCATTTTTCTTTGGTGCAGCATCTACATTTAAAGATGCTATGAGAATAGTGGAAGATCCACCCAAAGTTAGAATTATCCGTATGCGTAATGTTCCGGCAATTGATGCAACCGGTCTGCAGACTTTAAAAGAACTTTATAACGAATCAAAAAAACAAGGTACAACAATAGTTCTTTCCGGTGTTCATACCCAGCCCCTTTTTGCTATGACACAAGCCGGAATATTTGATTTATTCGGAGAACTTAATGTGCTTGGTAATATTGATGATGCTTTAGACCGTGCCCGTGAAATATTAGGTCTAGAAAAAATCGGTAGACCCGCTGATTTTGTTCCTACAGTGAAAAGAGAATCCGGCAAATAGTGTATTTAATATTTTCCAATTTGCATAGGTAATTTTTCATCTAATCGGGAATTAGTTCATACTATTGTTTATTTTCATACCCAAAATCTCATTCCTATATTACAATTTGAAGGTTAATATGAAGAATAAGAAAAAAATCATTTTATGGGGCGGATTAGTGATTGTATTGCTACTTTTAATAATCCCCAAAATTGATTTTACAAGTTCGGAAAGTGATAAAAATAATTTAAATCCCAACACTCGTAAAGTGCCAGTTGATGGATTAATAATTAAAACCAAACCGCTGCAGAATAAAATATTTTCTAATGGTACATTAATAAGCAACGAAGAAGTTGAATTGAGAAGCGAAACTTCCGGTAAAGTAACTCAAATTCTTTTTATTGAAGGAAAACAAGTTAAAGAAGGTGATTTACTGCTGAAGATTAACGATTCTGAATTACAGGCTACTTTAAAAAAGAATCGATCGAGAGAAACACTTGCCAGGGACAGGGAATTCCGTTACAAACAATTATTGGAAAAAAATCTTACAAGTCAGCAAGAATATGATGTACAACTAAATGAATTAAATTCTGTTTTAGCAGATATTGAATTTGTACAAGCTCAAATTGAAAAAACAGAGATACGCGCACCATTTGACGGCGTAATTGGTTTAAGATCGGTGAGTGTGGGCAGTTATATTTCTCCGCAGACTCCAATTGCTAAATTGCAAAGTATCAATCCTATAAAAGTAGATTTTGCTGTACCACAAAAATATTTTGGCTTGATAAAAGAAGGAAAAACTGTCTATGTTAAATTAACTTCAACCGGAAAAATTTATAATGGTAAAATTTATGCAGTTGAACCGAAGATAGATCTGAACACAAGGACAGTGCAAGCTCGTGCACTTGTACCGAATGATAGAGGAGAATTAACACCCGGCGCCTATGTGGAGATTGATATAGTACTTGAAGAATTACGTGATGCCATTATGATTCCATCTGAGACTCTAATTCCTGATCTCGATGGTGAAAAAGTATTTTTATATCAAAATGGTAAAGCAGTACCTAAAATTGTTGTTGCCGGTTTAAGAACTGAAAGTGAAGTTCAAATTACATCCGGGTTAAGTGTTGGTGATACAATAATCTCTTCCGGCATTATTCAATTACAGCCTAATGTACCCGTAAAACTTAATTCTGTTAAATAATTTTAATAATTAATTAAAACGAATTTAATTCGTAAATCGAAAATCATAAATCGTAAATAATTATGAGTTTATCATCAATCAGTATTCGCCGTCCCGTTCTTGCAATTGTAATGTCAATCTCTATTATTTTATTTGGGGTAATTGGTTATACATATTTAGGAATAAGAGAATATCCAAGTATTGATCCGCCGATTATAAATGTATCTACAAATTATGCCGGTGCAAATGCTGATGTAATTGAATCACAAATAACAGAACCACTTGAAGAACAAATAAATGGTATTGCCGGTATCCGCTCTTTAACATCTACCAGTCGTGATGGAAGGAGTAATATTACAGTTGAGTTTGATGTTAGTGTTGATTTGGAAACAGCAGCAAATGATGTGCGAGACAGAGTATCACGTGCACAGCGTAATCTTCCACCGGATGTTGATCCACCTACAGTTGCCAAACAAGATGCAGATGCCGTACCGATTATATTTTTAGGTGTGAAGAGCGATAAAAGGAGTCTCCTTGATTTATCAGATATAGGTCAAAATATTTTTAAAGAACGTCTGCAGACAATACCAGGTGTTAGTCAAGTTAGTATTTGGGGTGAACGCCGTTATTCAATGCGTTTATGGATGGATCCGACCAAACTGGCTGCATACAATATTACACCGCTCGATATCCGCAATGCACTTAACAGAGAAAATATTGAATTGCCATCCGGCAGAATTGAAGGAAGTAATACCGAATTAACAGTTAGAACTCTGGGCAGATTAACTTCGGTTGATGAATTTAATAATCTGATAATTAGAGAAGCCGGCGGCGCCATTGTTAGGATGAAAGATATTGGCAGTGCTGAACTTTTTCCGGAAAATGAAAGAACCATGCTGAGAAATAATGGCATTCCAATGATTGGTGTAGTTCTAATTCCGCAGCCTGGCGCTAATTATATACAAATAGCAGATGAATTCTACAGACGAATTGAACAAATTAAAAAAGATCTACCGGCAGATGTTGAGTTGATAATCGGCTTTGATGTAACAAAATATATCCGTAATTCAATTTCAGAAGTTGAAGAAACAATATTACTTGCTTTTGCTTTAGTTATTATTATCATCTTTTTATTCTTAAGAGATTGGCGCACTACAATAATTCCCATTATAGCAATACCGGTTTCGCTGATCGGCGCATTCTTCATTATGTATCTCGCCGAGTTTTCTATTAATGTTTTAACATTGCTTGGTATTGTTCTTGCAATTGGAATTGTAGTTGATGATGCTATAGTTGTGTTAGAAAATATTTATAGAAAAGTTGAAGATGGAATGGGCGCTGTTGAAGCAAGTACAAAAGGTTCTGCAGAAATTTTCTTTGCAGTAATTTCCACAACAATAACTTTAGCTTCAGTTTTTCTCCCCATCATGTTCTTAGAAGGTATAACTGGCAGATTGTTTGTTGAATTTGGTGTTGTGATTGCCGGCTCGGTTATTATATCCGCATTTGTTGCGCTAACGCTTACACCAATGTTAAGCTCTAAAATTTTAAGGAGTAAAGAAAAACATAGCTGGTTCTATTATAAAACTGAACCATTCTTTAATAAAATGGAAAACAATTACCGGAATTTATTAGGATCATTTTTAAGGAAGCGATGGCTGGCATTTTTGATTATGGCAATCTCATTTATAGTAATATTTTTTATTGGAGGAGAACTGCAATCCGAACTTGCACCAATTGAAGATCGTGGAGATATTAGGATACAATCAACAATGCCCGAAGGTACATCATACGAAATGATGGATAGATACTTGATGAATATGTATTCCATTTTGAAAGATACTATTAAAGAAGCTGAGTCTATTGTATCTGTAACAGCGGGTGGTGGAGGTGCAGTTAACAGCGGATTTATTAGAGTAATTTTAAAAGAACCGGATCAAAGAGAAAGAAGTCAACAAGAGATTTCGGATCAGGTTACCGGCATTGTGCAAAATTTAAGCGATGCACGTTCATTTGTTGTGCAGAGTCAATCAATCTCAACTAGAAGAGGCGGACTGCCAGTTCAGTATGTAATTCAAGCACCGGATTTTGAAAGATTACGTGAAGCAGTTCCTAAATTTCTTGATGCAGCCCGTGAAGATCCCACTTTTGCAAATGTGGATGTGAATTTAAAATTCAACAAGCCGGAAATTGTTATTGAAATCGACAGAACTAAAGCGAGAGAACTTGGTGTCTCTGCTCTCGATATTGCTCAAACTTTGCAGCTTGCATTTTCAGGGCAGCGTTTTGGATTTTTTATAATGAACGGAAAACAATATCAGGTTATTGGGCAAGTTTTTAGAGAGAACAGAAGCAAACCGCTCGATCTTTCTTCACTTTATGTACGTAATAATAGAAATCAATTGATACAGCTTGATAATCTTGTAACACTTAAAGAAAAAAGCAGTCCACCGCAGCTTTACCGGTTTAACCGGTTTGTGAGTGCAACAGTATCCGCAAGTTTGGCTCCCGGTAAAACTATTGGAGAGGGAATTGAAGCAATGGATCTAATAGCAGATAGGGTTTTGGATGACCGGTACACCACTGCATTAGAAGGCGCATCAAAAGATTTTGTTGAAAGCTCATCAAGTCTGTTGTTTACATTTCTACTTGCACTAGTTTTAATTTATTTAGTTCTTGCTGCACAATTTGAAAGCTTCCGCGATCCGTTTATTATCATGTTTACTGTACCGCTTGCAATTGCCGGTGCTGTATTTACACTTTGGTATTTCAATCAAACACTAAATATTTTCAGTCAGATTGGACAGATTATGTTAATCGGATTGGTTACTAAAAATGGAATATTAATAGTTGAATTTGCTAATCAAAAGAAAGCCCAAGGATTGAGTGCGTTTGATGCTGTTCAGGAAGCAGCACGTTTAAGATTGAGACCAATTTTAATGACAAGTCTTTCTACAATTTTAGGAACACTGCCAATTGCACTTGCACTTGGTGCCGGTTCCGAAAGTCGCATTTCGATGGGCATTGCAGTCATTGGCGGATTAATTTTTTCTACAATATTAACATTATTTGTAATTCCAGCTATTTACACTTACTTCTCCGAAAAAACTAAAACTGTTAGCAATGTTGCTATTGGCGAAGCAGAAAAAGAATTGGTTGTAGTGAAGTAAATAAACTAAATCTGTTTTTTCATTTTTTCTCAAAGTGTAAATTAATTTCTGCTTTGCATAAATCACCTTGCCAACCTATCTTGCAAACTAAAAAAGGTTCATTATGGCAGAAAGCACACCAAAGGTAAGCATCTTTAAATCCTTCCCTAAGAATTTCTGGACAGTAATTTTAATGGAATTTTTTGAACGCGGTTCTTATTACGGAATGATGAGTATCCTTTCAGTGTATATGACCGACCAATTATCTTTTACAAAAGAAAGTGTTGGTGTAATTAAGAGTGTTATTCAACCGCTACTTTATATTTTACCTATTCTATCCGGAGCTATCGGAGATCGTTTCGGCTATAGAAGAACATTAACTTTTGCATTTATTTTTCTTGGTCTTGGGTATTTTTTAACAAGTCAAACCACAGAATATGCTCTGGTATTTGCAAGTTTGGTAATTATGGCGTTTGGTGCCGGTGCTTTTAAACCTATGATTTCAGGTACAATTGCGAGAGAAACAACAGAAAAGAACAGTACACTTGGATTCGGAATCTTTTATTGGTCTATTAACTTAGGTGCGTTTTTATTCCCTTTAATATTAGTCCCCTATATTAAAAATACTTTTGGCTGGCAGTATGTAATGTTGGTCTCGGCAATTTGTACTAGTGCTATGCTTATTCCAACTTACTTAGTTTATAATGAACCGAAAAAGCCGGAGAGCACAAAAAATCTTGCAGAAGTTTTAAAAGGTATGATAATGGTTTTAACAGATTTCCGCTTTATCGGTTTAATTGTGATTTACTCCGGATTCTGGATTTTATATTTCCAAATGTTCGATTCGGTTTTGTGGTATGTTCAAAAATATGTCGATGCTTCTTCACTCAATAATTTTGTAAACGGTTTGTTTGCCGCGATCGGTATTACACTAAATTGGAAATTTGATGTTGAACACGTTACAGTAATTAATGCCGGAACAATTATTCTTCTTCAAATAATTGTTTCGAACATTGTAAAAAATAAGAAAGCGTTGCCTACAATGATTACTGGAATAACAATGGGTACCATAGGAATGGCAATCCTTGCAATCTCAACAAGCATCTGGGTTTTTATTGTTGGGATTATGATTTTTTCAATTGGGGAAATGACTGCCCATCCCAAATTTATTAGCTATGTTGGCTTAATTGCACCGGAGGATAAAAAAGCTCTTTACCTTGGTTACGCTTTTCTTTATGGAGTTTTAGGAAGCGGAATTGGAGGAATTCTCGGTGCAAATCTGTACGTTCATTTTGTAGATAAACTAAATCAGCCAAGCACATTGTGGATTATTTTTAGTATGATTGGAGTTGTAACGATAATCGGGTTATTATTATACAATAAATATCTTGCACCCAAAACCAAAAATGTATAATCAATTTATGCTAGTATTAAAAAAATATTTTTACGGGCTTACATTTATCTTTTCACTTTTAACATTTACTGTAATTATTGCACAGCACGAGAATGTTCCATTAGATCATCAGGTCTATTATTTCTTGAAAGAAATGAAAGTGAAAGGTATTTTAGATAAGATCCATGAAGATAATCCTAGCATGTCACGGAGTGAAATTAAGAAGCATCTCTTTATAATTTCTGAAAAACAAAATGAATTGAGTTATACAGAAACAAAATTGATGAATAAATTTCTTGATGAATTTAATGATGAAATAGCTGATAGCACAAATAGGTATCAATTCATTACGGGAGAAGGAAAATATTCCAACCAATTTACCGATTTGTTTTCTGATAAGATTAAACATTTTTATTCTTACAGTGATGAAAAGATCAATTTTTATTTTGAAGTTTTAGGCAGAGCACTTTACGGACAAAATTTTAAACCGGTTATCAACAACTCTGAAATTTACGATATTGGAATAAGGGGAAGAGGAACTCTGCTTGACATGATTGGTTACAGTATGACAATACAGAAAGGCGGAGTAAGCGGTTCGCAAGATTTAGCGGTTTTATTCGACCCTCGGCTTAAATACAATTTTAAATTTTATGAAAAACTGGAAAACATCGGCAATTACGATTTCACGGAAGGATATTTAAGATTTTATAGTGAACCGGCTGAAAATATGTCGGCTGCTTTGCAGATTGGAAGAGAGAAATTAAAACTTGGCTACGGGTACGGAAGCAAATTAGTTCTCTCCGGTGATCATCCGTTGCTCGATTTTGTGAAACTCGATTTTAATTACGGTGTATTCAGCTTTTCTTCTTTACACGGATCTACTGTAGGGGAATTTAGCGTTAATCGTGATGAGAACTTCACAAAAATGTTTGCATACAACAAATTCAAATTATCTCTTGAAAATCTTTTTGAATTTGGAATAGGTGAATCAATTATTTACAGCGGCAGAGGTATTGATCTTGCATACTTAAATCCCTTTGCATTTTATAAATATGTTGAAATGTCTCTGCAAGACAGAGATAACGGAGTTGTATTCATAGATTTTCAATCTAAGTATCTAAATAATTTTGAAGTTCAAGCAACATTCTTTTTAGATGAAAATATTCTTAGCCATCTGCAAGAGATGGATCTATTCTCAAATAAAACTGCATATCAGTTGGGGATATTCTGGTATCAACCTTTTTCTTTAAATGATCTTTCACTTGTTTTGGAATACACAAAAATTCGTCCGTATGTATATTCTCATGTTAATTATAAAAACTCATACACAGCGCACGGCGAACTGCTTGGTCATAGAATTGGACCAAATGCAGATGAGATTTACACTGCTGCAGCTTATAATTTTAATGAATGGATAAGAGGAAAATTTGAATATCAGTTTATCCGTTTCGGTGAAAATATGTTTGATGCACTTGGGAATGTAGTGTTAAATTCCGGCGGTGATCCATTCTTTGCTCATCGTATCGATATTGATCCTCAGCATATTTCATTCTTAGACGGTGAAAGAATAAACCACAATATTTTTACACTGAACTTAAGATTGGAACCGATACGTGAAATTTATTTTGATATTTTATTTAAGTACATAATCCAGAATAACTTAACCGAAGAAATAACAAATTATACAAGCTATGGATTTTTAAGAATGGTCTTTGAGATATGATATAAGATGTTATGGTGTAGATAGAATTTTATAAAAAAAATTAATATGAAATTTCAAATAGAGGTATAAAACCAGCTTCCTTAATTACTTTTTGTCCATCCGGACTGATAACCCAATCAATAAATTCTTTAACAGCACCGGTAGAAGAACGTAAAGTGTAAAAATGAAGGTAACGTGTTATTGGATATTTATCATTTCTAACATTTTCTTCTGTAGGTTCAATACCATTTATTTTAGCAACAGCAACTTCCGATTGATACCCGATTCCTCCAAAACCAATAGCATTTTCAAATTCACCGATTGTTTCAATAATACTATTTAAAGTGATTTCAATTTTTGTATCAGTACAGTAATCAGCTCCTTCAAGTATATGTTCTTTAAAATATAAATATGTTCCGGAATTAGGTGTTCGGGTTAATGGCATTATTGATAAGTCGTTACCGCCGAGTTCTTTCCAATTTTTAATTTTGCATAAATAAATATCTTTTAAGTTTTGAATTGAAATATCCTTAACCGGGTTTTCGGGATTCAGATAAACACTTAGTGCATCTTTTGCAATTAAATAGCTAACACCAACACTACTGTATTGATCCGCTAATAATTTAACTTCTGTTGATCCCAAGGTTCTTGATGCGGTACAAATTTCTGCATCTCCTCTAATCATTGCTCTTACTCCGCTTGCCGTACCCCCACCTTCAACATAAATTGATATACCCGGATTTTCCTTCATAAAAACTTCTGCTAGAATACTTGTTAAGTTCAGCATCGTCTCTGAACCTTTGATGCGAATAGTAGCAACTTGCAACTGTGTTGTACTACAGCCGGATAGAAATAAAAATAATAAAATTAGTTTTTTGATTTGTCTTTTCATTTCTTTTCCGCAATAGAACGTAAACGTGCATTGATATAGGGTGATCCTTTAACCCATTCTGGTTGATTATCTGAATCAGCTAAATTAAAAATGAAATCATATAAAATCTCTGCATGCTGATTAACCGCGTCAAAATTAATAGGTAAGTACAAATCATCAAATGGTGTGTGGTAAATATTTTCAGCATAGTAGATCAGTTTTTCCATTCCTTCCTGATAAGTTAAATTAATATAATCAGGTCCATCTGCAATAAGAATGGCTGGAACACCGGCATCAGCAAAAGCATATTGATCGGATCGTGTAAAAGATTCAATCTGAACAAAATTTTCGGGGATAGGAATTACATTCAAATCAAATTTTTTTGCAGTCCGGTTTAGAAATTCTTCAAGTGTAGAATATTCTCTACCTATTCCTACAATACTTTTAAAATTATCAAATGAAGCAACACCATCTATATTAATGTTAGCTATTGTTTTATATAATGGTACGATTGGATTATCCGTATAATATTTAGACCCGAGCAGTCCGCTCTCTTCTCCCGTTAACAACAAAAAAACAATTGAACGTTTTGGAGGACTTGGACTTTTTGAGAATTCTTTAGCAAGTTCAATCAAAACTGCAGCCCCGGCGGCATTATCATATACACCATTGTAAATGGAATCATTATTAACAACTGGTCCTATTCCAAGATGATCATAATGTGCCGTTACTATTATATATGTATCTTTCAATTTTGGATCTTTCCCTTCTAATAGTCCAATTACATTCGGTGCAAGAAAATCTCTTTCTTTAAATATACCTTTAAATGAAATTTTTGAATTTAGCGGAAAACTTTTCAACACATTTTTTCTTTTCATTGCAAGCAGATCAGAAAAACTATAGCCGGAACTATTTAATAGATGTTCAATAATTTCAGGTTTTATTATTACTCCAAAATTAGAAGATGCAGAATAAGCAAGTGATAAATATTCGAATGAATAGCTGTTTATTAATCGGCTCCAATAATTATTATCACTACTATCCGGAGTAGGAATTAAAATACTCCCTCTTGCACCGCGGGATAAAGCGATGCGTTGTTTTGCTTCGTATGTGCTGTAAATAGTAGGATTACCAGCATTGAAATAATCTCTGTCATCTGAATCCGGCTCGCCATCTAAAAACATAACCACTTTATTTTCAACATCTACATCGTGATAATCATTGTAATCATATTCGGGAGAAATTATTCCATAACCGACAAATACTATTGGAAAGGGAATTGGCAAAAAAGTTTGTTCACCGGCTTGTAATAAAATATAATCGTCATTGAGATTAAGTGTAACATTTTTACTAATTGTTTCTATTTCTAATTTAGAAGATGCTAAAGGTTTACTACCGTGTATAGGAACATATTGATAATAAGTGTTGTTATTTCCGATGGGTTTTAATTTTATCTGATCAAATTCTAATGCTAAATATTTAGCAGCCAAATTACCGCCGGTTGTTCCGGTTCCTCTTCCTTCAAATAGATCGCTGCCTAAAAAATTTAAATGTCTTTGAATAGATTCTTTATTGAAATTTGGTTTTGGATATACTGGTTGCGAGCTAACAGCAGAATTAATAATAAGTAGAGATGTAAAAATGATAAATATATTTTTTGCCACAGTATTCTTCATATAGCTTAATTTTATACAATCTATGATTTTCAATATTAAATTATAAAATAAATTGTTATTTATCTGGCGGAAAGATTTAAAATAGAATGATTTCTAAAACAGAGAGCACTCCGCAACCATTTTTTTTAGAGGGCTAGTCACGGAGCGTCTCTCGAGGGCTATGAGGGCTTATGAAGTTTTATTGATCTAATTTTTTAATTGCCCAAATTTATTTTGAAGATACCAAGTCTTCTAAATAGTTTTTATTGCATACTTCTTGGCTAAGGATGATTTCTAATTTTTTAGTGAATACATCAAACTCAACTAATTTATCAAAGAAGTAATCAATCCCTTGATCTTTAAATTTTTCAATAATTCTTTTATAAGGAAATTGTGTTAAAAATATCAAAGTTGTATTAGGATTCTGTTTTAATGCCAGTGATCTTAGGTTATTAAACTGTCCCTTAATATTATCCATATCAATAATTATAATATCAAAAGAATTGTTATTTAATAATTCTGTGGTAGTATATACACTTTCAGTAGTTTCGATTTCAGTGTTTACATCTATTTGAGATATAAGTTTTGAAATTAAATATCTGATTTGTATAGTACGGTCAAAAATTAAGACTTTCATTTATGTAACCCCATAATTCTGATTGTAAAATATATTAGGACTCAATATTGCGGTATAGTGTAAATTGTGATTGATTTGTAGTAAGGTTGTTGATTTAGTTGTAGTATAATTACTACAAAGAGTTTACTGTTTTGAAAGCTGTGTAAGAAGATCTATCAGTAAATCTAAATCTCTTGTCTTATCGAAGAAATAATCTGCACCCATTCTAATTGTGGCTTTACGGAATGCATCTCTTGAATAATTAGTAAACATAATAACGATTGGGGGAGTTTTACCGCTTTTTAATTCTGCAAGAACTTCTATGCCGTTACTCTTTACAAGTCCGATGTCCAGTATTACAATATCCGGTCTCTGATTATAAAAATTGAGAATTGCATCATTAACATTATTAACCGACCCGATTACTGAAAGTCCGCTGATCTCTTTGATTATTTTATTAAGATTTTCGATGACAGCCGGTGAATCTTCAACAATAAAAATTTTTTTCATAATATCGGGATAATGTTACATGCAACATAATGAGTAGAACATAAAAAGTATGTAGTAAATGCAATGATTTTGGATGTAGTATTTATACTACAAACTGTATTTATTCAATTAACTTATTCAAATATGCAAAATGAATAATATCGGCATTAGTCTGCAGCTTTAATTTATCAAGGATTCTTGAACGGTAAGTATTAACAGTGCTTATGCTTATAGAAAGCTCATCTGCAATATCTGTTTGAGATTTTCCGGCAGCTATCATTTTCAGTATTTGAAATTCACGATCAGAAAGTACTTCTATTGGATTTTTAATATTGGAATCATCTAAATCATCAGCTAATTTTTCTGCTAAAGAGGGACTGATATATTTTTTACCTGAATAGATTTTTCTCAAAGCTATTATAAGTTGATCCGGTGCACTATCTTTTGTTAAGTAGCCAGAAGCACCAGCTTTTAAAGTACGTTTTGCAAATTGATCTTCAGGCATCATTGTCATAATCAATATTTTTGTTTCAGGTGCCAGCGATTTTAATTCCTTTAATACATCTAATCCGCTTTTACCGGGCATTGATAGATCAAGAACTAAAATATCAGGTTTAATATCTATTACATTTGAAACTATTTGGTGTGGATCCGAAATTTCTCCTACTACCTTCATATCAAATTCTTTGGCTATTATATTTTTTATCCCCTCTCTTATTAATGCATGATCATCAGCTAAGAATATTTTAATCATTGTCATCCCTTTAAGGTTTTCAGTTTATTGTTTTTCTTGGGATAGAAAGTTTAATAGTTGTTCCTTTATTTAATTCTGATTCGACATTTAAATTACCTCCTATCAAACGGGCGCGCTCTTTCATACCTATTAATCCAAATGATCTAAAATTATCGTTTGTCATTTTAAAACCAGTACCATTGTCCGAAACACGCAATATATAGTTATTATTTTCTATACCAAAAAATACTTCAACTTTTGTTGCTTTCGAATGCTTTGCAACATTAGTAAGTGATTCCTGAAGAATACGGAAGACTGAAAGTTTTTCAATCTTATCTAATTCAGTAGTTTCAATTAAACAGTTAAATGAGGATTCAATTTTGGTGTTTTGTGTAAACTCTTCAGTCTGCCATTCTAAAGCTGGTATTAATCCAAGTTTATCAAGAATCTCAGGTCTCAGCTCTGTAATAAGTTTTCTCATATGATGAACCGACTTATCAATTTGTTCCATCATAGAACTGAAATCGTTTGATAATTCAAATATTAAATTTTCTTTAGTTTCAGAAGATAATTTTCTTCTAACAAGTGAAAGCTTCATTTTTAGTGAAGTGAGAACTTGACCAAATTCATCATGGATTTCACGGGCAATTGCTTCACGTTCTTCTTCTCGTGCAGTCTGCAAATATTTTGTAAGTTCTTCAAGCTGTTTTTGGTACTCTAATAATTTTGTTTCTGAATTTTTTCGTTCGGTAATATCAAGAAAAACAGCAACGCCTCCTTTATTTTGATTTTCTTTGTTTTTAATCGGTGCTGCATTAGTTAGTACAACAATATCTTTATCGTTTCTTCTCACAATAAATTCCAAGCTGTTCGTTTCACCGTACAAAACCGCACGAGCTAATGGAACTTCGTCATCCTTCAATTTTCTGCCATCGAAGTGATAAAGCTGCCAGCTTGCAACATATTTATCGATTGTAACGGCAAGTTCATTTACTTTTTTACCACCAATCTCAATACCACTCTTATTGATAAATGTTATTAAGCCTTTTTCATCAGCAATAGCGATACCGGCCTGACTTTGATCTAATGCAGTGTGAAGAATCGCATATGCATTCTCTAATTCCTCACTTATCTTCTTTCGTTCGGTAATATCAGTGTGTGTGCCGATTACCCTTGCCGGTTTATTCTCTTTATTCCATTTAATTACTTTGCCTCTGTCCAGTATCCATTTATATGAGCCATCTTTGCAGCGCATTCTATGCTCACTTTGATAAATAGGTTTTTCACCATTAAAATGTTTATTGATTTCTTTGTATGCGTTTTCTAGATCATCCGGATGTACTCTGCTTTCCCATTCGGAAAGTGTATCGCCAATTTCATCATCATTATAACCAAGCATTGCTTTCCATTGGTGTGAGAAAAAAACTTTATTAGTCTCAGCATCCCAATCCCAAACACCATCACCGGGACCTTCGAGAGCAAACTGCCATCTCTCTTCACTTTCCCGTAATGCTTGTTGTGTTTGAATGAATGAATCTATATTTCTTGTAATTGAAAGAATATGAGGTACACCTTTTAAATCGAAAATTATTGCTGACATTAATCCGGTTAATATTTTTCCGTCTTTCATTTTAAATTTTGCTACAAGATTATTAACTATTCCATCTTGCTTTAATCCAGCAACAAGTTTTTTTCTATCGTTTATGTCAGCCCAAATATTAATATCAATCGAACTTTTACCTATAACATCTTCTCTAGTATAACCGGTGATTTTTGTAAATCCTTCATTAATGTCTATGTATAAACCATCTTCTAAACGGTTTATATTAATTGAATCAGGGCTGATTCTGAATGCTTTCTTAAATAACTCTTCACTTTGTCTTAGTGATTCTTCTGCTAATTTTATTTCAGTTATATCCTGAAATGATCCTCTTACTTTCACAACTTTATTATTTTTCCAAATAGGATAGCCGTTAGTTCTCACCCATTTATTTTTTCCCTTTGCTGTCACCATTTCTAACTCTAAATCGTATGATTTTCCTTCTTCGATAGCTTCTTTAATAGCATTTTTAATTTTTTCTTTTGATTCCGGTTTATAAAATTGCAACCCGTTTTCAACATTAATAGGGTAATTTGGATCAACATCGTGTAGTTTTGCTACTTCATCAGTCCACTTACCTTCGAATGAAACCGCATCAAATTCCCACCCGCCAACTTTAGCCAACCTACCGGTTTCTTGAAGCAGTATCTCTTTTTCTTTCAGTTCTTCAGTGTGTTTAATTTGTTTTGTGATATCTGATAAAGAAGCAATCATGCCGCTAAATTCATTCTTTTTGTTCATAATAGGCGCGGCATTTATAGATAGAAATATTTTATTTCCGTCTGGGTACACAATTGCATGTCTAATATCTTTAACAGTTGTTTTATTTTTCTTTACAACAACAAAAGGCAATTCTTCATCGGGAAAAGGAGATCCATTAACAGAAGAAATTTGCCATTCGGGTGAATTATAAAAGCGTGATTTTACAGATTCCTTTGTTAATCCTAAAATTTCTTCAGCTTCTTTGTTTGCAAATTTTATTTTCCCGTTATCATCTAAAATTGTTATACCCACCGGACTAATTTCAAAAATATTCTGCAGTAGATTTTTTTGTTCTATCAATTTGTTTACATCATTTTTTATAAGGAAATAAATTAAAAGTGAAGTTGCACTGATAAAGAATAGACCTTTTAAAGTTTGAAATAAAAAAATTGAAGATTTATCCGGGAAATACTGTTCAACAAATTTGTCTGAGTAAAAAATCCATAAGAAGGAAATAACAAAATAGATTAAAGCAGTTTTAGAGGGTCTAATTCTATGATTGCTGTTAAGCAGATCTACGGTGTTCATGAAACACCCCTGACTTTTTGGTTATATAATTTGTAAGTAATTAGGCGGCGGTTGGTAAAGTAAAAATGAATCTGCTTCCTTTACCGGGTTCGCTTTCTACACGTATGGTACCATTATTTTTTTCAACGAACTCTTTGCAGAGTATTAATCCAAGTCCGGTGCCGGTTTCTTGATCAGTTCCTTTTGACGTATGACTGACATCTAATCTAAAAAGTTTGTTCATAGTTTCTTCACTCATTCCGATACCGGTATCTTCAACACAAGTTTCAATAAAGTTGTTCTGAATCTTTGAACATATTTTAACTTTTCCACCTTTCGAAGTGAACTTTATTGCATTTGAAATAAGATTACGTAGAATTGTTTTAATCATCTCTTCGTCAGCATTTATAAATGAATTATCAGGCACTTCGCTAATTAATTCTATCTGCTTATTAGTAGCAGTTGCATTTAAAAGGTTAAAATTCTCCTTTACTAAATCTGCAAGATTAAGTTTTACCGGATTGAATTCAATTCTTCCAGTTTGAGAGCGAGACCATTGGAGTAAATTTTGAAGCAGATTATGAGAGATATCAGCTGATTTTTTCATCTCTTCGATATAAAATAGAATCTCTTCGTCAGTCAGTTCATTGTAATCACTTAGAAGCAGATCGGAAAAACCGAGTATGGTTATAAATGGATTTTTCAAATCGTGAGCAATAATAGAAAAGAATTTATCTTTAGTAGCATTCAGCTGTTTTAATTCGTCTGCATATTTTTTAATTGCCTCAGCATTCTTTTTTCTGGTAATGGCTTGTGTTATCTGCTCTGATACGAAAATCAGAAGTTGTTTTTCTTTCTCACCGTAAACTTTATCATCCTCATAATCTTGAACTACCATAGCGCCGATCACCTTATTTCCGAGTTTTAGAGGAATCCCAAGCCAAATTGCTTGAGGTGCACCAATTAGTTCAACTTCTCCTTTTTCTCTTAATTCTAGATCTTTCTTTGCATCAATTAAAGCGGCTTCTCCAATTCTGATTACATATTCAGTAAGTCCTTTACCAAATTTTTTAGGTGGCTGGGGCGGATCGTATTCATCAACAAAATAAGGGAATGTAAGCAGATCATTCTTATCATCGTAAAGAGCAATATAAAAATTCTTTACCGGTATCAATTCACTGATTATTTCGTGCAGTTTTTTGTATAGGTTGTTAATATCTTCAGATGTTTGTGCAGCTTCAGAAATTTTATAAATCATATTCTGCATTCTATCCGCATAAGCTCTTTCGCTAATATCTCTTACCGTTGCTTGAATTAATTTTCTTCCTTGCAAAGTAACTGCATTAAGAGCAACTTCAACGTCAATCAACTGATTATCTTTTCTTTTGTGTTTCCAATAGAATTTCTGTGGTATTCCGGACATAGCTAGTTGAATTTTCTCGTTTGCCTTTTCGGTAGAATTCCTACCATCGGGCTGATATTCAGGTGAGAATTCAGCCGGATGATGACCAATAATATCTTCTCGTTCACAACCAAAAATTTCCAGCACAGCATTATTACAATCTTCAAATATGTCAGTCATTAAAAATATTCCATCGGCAGAGCTTTCAAATAATACGCGGTATCTTTCCCTTTCTTGAATAAGAGCTTCTTCATTTTTTTTTGCTTCGGAAATATCGCGTGTAATACCAAATGTTCCTATTATATTTTTTTCAGAATCATAGAACGGCATTTTAGTTGTAGAAACCCAGCGTACCAATCCATTTTTATAAGCTTGTTTTTCTTCTTTGCCGATTATTGGTTTACCAGTTCTAATAATTTCTTGCTCATCATTGTATGCAATGTTTGCGTGTTCTGTATCAAATAAATCAAAATCACTTTTTCCTACCAGATATTCTGTTTTATTAAATCCATGTTTTTCAGCTTTTGATTTATTAACAATTATGAATTTTGAGTTTATATCTTTGAAATATATACTATCGGGTACATTATCCATTAAAGTTGTAAATAAATTTCTTTCTGTTTCAAGTTTTTTCTGAAATTCTTTTTGTTCAGTAATATTTTCAATTAATCCATTGATATAAACAAGTTTCCCTTTTTCAAAAATTCCAGATCCAGTAACTTTTGCCCAAACTATTTCTCCATCTTTTCTGAAATATCTTTTCTCAATAACAAATCCTTTTCTTTTACCAGACACCAATTGTTTCATTAAGATGAGATTCGATTGTCTATCGATGGGATGTGTTAAATCTGAAAAGTTTTTCCCTAATAATTCCTTAACAGAATATTTTAAAAGTTTTGCAAAGTATGAATTAACAAGAAGAAGTTTACCTTCTAAATCGGTTAGTGTAATACCAAGTTTGGCATTATCGAATATTACACTGAATAATTTTTGTTTGTCTAACTTTTCTTTATTCTCAGAAAGTTTTAAAAGCTTTTTATTTAGCAGTTTGTTCTGCTTAAGAAGATTATTGATTTCACTAAGAAGTTGTGCTCTAGATTTTTCTTTCATTCTGTTTACCACCCAATTAAGTAGGGGTACGATTCACTCTTCTAAATTAAGAATAAATGTTTGAAAAGACATTTTATTCTGATATCATTTTTATCAAAAATAATATATTTTTTCAAAAATTTACATGCAAGTAATATTAATAGATATAATATCAATATATTAATAAGTGATTATCAGGAATCTTTATGAAAAACAAAATCTATTTCTATTTATCGTTTACTTTAATAATTATTTCATGCACAGAATTAAAAGAAAAAGGTTCTGCCGAATATCTAAAAGCGATACAAGAATGGCATAATAAAAGAATTGAAAATTTAAAGAAGGATAACGGATGGTTGAATTTAGCCGGACTTTACTGGTTAAAAGAAGGAGAAAATAAATTCGGTTCAGATAAATCTAATGATATTGTTTTCCCCAATGACAAAGCTCCTTTGTTTATAGGTACAATTATTCTAAAGGATTCAATAGCTACTATCAAAATTAATAAAGATGTAGAAGTTTTCCTCGAAAACTGTGAACTAGTTACAGAGATGGAATTAAAACATGATCAGCAACCCGGCACAACAATTTTAGATCATGGATCTTTGAGGTGGTCTTTAATTAAGCGCGGTAGTCGTTATGGAATTAGGTTGCGTGATCTAGATGCAGAATTAGTTAAAAATTTTCCAGGAATAGAAACATACCCGATAAATTCTGATTGGAAAGTTGAAGCAAAGTTTGAATCATATAAGCCTCATAAAATAATTTCAGTACCTAATGTTATTGGAACAATAGATGAAGAAAAATCACCCGGTGCATTAATATTCAGTATAGATCGTAAAGAATATAAGCTTGATGTATTAGATGCCGGCAAATCCTACTTTGTAATTTTTGCTGATGAAACGAGCGGTAATGAAACTTATGGAGGTGGAAGATTTTTATATGTAGATAAACCTGATTCATCCGGAAAAATTTATATTGATTTCAACAAGGCATACAATCCACCTTGTGTTTTTACAAAATATGCAACGTGTCCGTTACCGCCAAAACAAAATCATTTAAAAATTGAGATTACAGCCGGAGAAAAAATGTTTGAAGGGGGATCGCACTAATTTTATTTAAGTAATAATATTTTTTGAGTTTTTGAATATTTACCGGCATTGAATCCCAGCAGATAAATACCACTGCTGAATTCACCGATATTAATTACAGCATTATATGATCCAGCTTTTTTAAATCCGCTTTCAATTCTTTTAATTTCTCGTCCCAGTATATCATATATTTTAAAAATTACAAATTCATCACTCGGTAATTCATAAGAGATTTTAGTTTCGGGATTGAACGGATTTGGATAATTGCTGCTAATAAAAAATTCTTTTGGCAAAATAATCTCATCTTCAACATTTACAGAATTGCTTACTTTAAAATTGTGGTTGTAAAGATTATTGTTGAAAGAAACCGAAAAAGTCCAATTGCCTAATGATGTATTTGTCGGAAGTGTGTAAGATCTACCCCACCAAGATGCGGCATAGTGATCGCTGGCGTTAAAAACCTCCGACCATTCTTGCCAAATAATATTATCAGGTGTAGTTATTCGATAATAACTAGTCATATTTCTCAGTTGATCCCGATAGTATGTAACAAAATAAATTGTTTCTCCTGGTAGAAATTCATTTTTAAATTTTGGAATTTCTTGTTGTGGGCATTCGGGCCATTGAGGCCATCCATAATGAGTTGAAACTTTGTTAACTGCCGGATCATAATACGGTTTTTGATTTTCCCACCATGATGATGTTATTGTAGAATTATAAGGACCAAACCACGGATCGATTAAATTGTAATTATCATCATAAACTTCAAAATGTAGATGAGGACCGGTCGATGAACCGCTGCTTCCGACTATTCCCAAATATTCGCCGGCTGCAACATATTCTCCAACATTTTTGGAAGTAACCGAATTTTTTTTCATGTGTCCATACCAGCTTTGAGAACCATCTGCATGCACAAGGTAAACAGCGTTCCAATTATTTTCGCCGGCAGAACAGCTGCGGTCAAAATTCCCATCTTCTTTAGATAGAATAATTCCATCAGCAGCGGCAATTACTTCAACTTGATCATAATCCATTTTATACCAGCTGAAGGGCCATGTAAAAATATCAGTCCCTTTATGATTATATCCGTTATCTCTATCATAAGTCCGCACACCACCGTTGTAATCGAGTAATTTATTCGGGTAACTGTTATTATGATCAACGAAACCGGAAATGCCATAATAATCATAATCTGTTAAATGAACTGAAGCTCTAAGTGGCCAAATAAATTTTACACTTGATATTCCAAAACTAGATTGAACTTTACCGTTCTTCTTTAATAATTCTATAGTTTTTTTATTTTGAGAGATTATCCGCTGTCTTACTTCTTGCGGAATACAAGTAACATCTGTTGAAATGAATTTATATTCACCACCGGATTCTGTAAACAATCCTTGTCCCCAAAAAATTACGGGACTTAATAAAAAAATAATTACGATAATAATTTTTTTCATAAGCTATATAAAAGTTAATGAAGCTTAAAAATCAACGAGCTTACTTTATCAATTTCCAATTTGTAATCTTCAGGAAGTTTTAATTTATTACCGTCGAAAGCATTAATTAGAGCAGTTACATTTTTTAGCTGATTTTTTGCTGGTGAAAGATCTACAATTTGTTTAGAATCTTTGTTGTTTAATATTACTAAATATTTTTCATTATCTGATATTCTAAAATAATAATAAACATCATTTACGGGAGGATAGTGAATCAATTTACCAGTTGTGAAAGCATCATGATTTTTTCTAAGTGAAATTAATTTGTTCATAAAATCATAAAAATAATTTTCATAAAGATTTCTCCCTAATCTAGTAAACGCATCATTTTTGTTATCCGGAAATCCTCCGGGAAAAGGTGCACGCAGTTCACCATGTCCGCTTCCGCCTACCAATCCAATTTCCGAACCATAAAAGATACACGGTATTCCTCTGGTTGTCATCATAAGTGTATATGCAAGTTTAACTTTATCAATATTTTCTTTGGCGAAATACATAATCCTATCAACATCATGATTATCAGCGAATGTTAACAAGTAATTTGGATTTGTGAAGAGAAAATCCTTAGCAATAACATTATAAATATTGTACAAACCTCTTCTGTTTGTAACGAGATCAACAATTGCATCACGTAATCCAAAATCGGTAAGTGAAGGCAGATTTGTATTAAAATCTTTTTTTAAGAAAGTATCTTTTTGATAAGCAGCTAATAAATCACTATCACCGGTCCAAACCTCGCCTACTATATTGAAAGTAGGAAATTCATTTAGTATTGTTTTCGCCCATCGAGAAATAAATTTTTGATAATTGTAGGGCTGTGTGTCTTCTCTAATTCCATCTAAACCAGAATACTCGACCCACCAAATTGTATTTTGAATTATATAGTTTTGAACAAAAGGATTTTCTTGATTGAAATCCACCATATCTTTTACAAACCATCCTTGTTCAACATGTTTAATTGTGGCACTATCGGCATAAGGATCTGTAAAAATCATTTTATGATGATTAGCATGCTGATGATCTTCAACTGTGCCGTTTATCCAATCGGGTACCGGCAGATTTTTCATCCATGGATGGTTATCACTGAAGTGATTAGCAACGTGATCAAGAATAATTTTTATACCGCGTTTATGTGCTTCCTCAACTAATAATTTATAAAGTTCGTTTGACCCGAATCTCGGATCAATTTTATAAAAATCTGTTGCCGAATATCCGTGGTAAGATCTGAAAGTGTTATTTTCTATAAAAGGTGTACACCAAACTGCAGTAATTCCTAGTTCTTGTAAATAATCTAGTTTGTTAATTATGCCTTGAATATCTCCGCCAAATCTGCCCTGATTGGGTATGTATTGCATCGAGTCGTAATACCCGTCAATAGAATCATTAGTTACATCACCATTGGCAAAACGATCGGGCATTATTAAATACATAACATCTTTGTTGGTAAAACCCTGATGTCGTATTCCTTTTTCTCTTTTAAAAATTGGATAGTTGATTTGAAATTTTTCTTTATCATTGGATAGTGTAAGTATATAATCATCCGGAGGCAGATTTTTAGGAATCGTTATATCAATGAATGCATAGGAGGGATTATCTATCTTATAAATTTTTTCAATTTTTATTCTTTTGTCATTAAACTTTGCTTTAACACCATTTAAATTTTCACCATAAATCATCAGCTGAACTTTATTCCATTTCATACCGCTCCACCAATTCGGCGGTTCGATTTTATCAATTTTTAAGTTCTGCGATTGAATATAATTTGTTGTGGCAATGAATAATAATGCAATCAGAATTCTTTTCATTATTTCCTCATTTTATAATGCAAATGTATTGAAACTAATAACAAAATCATTTTTATATCTGTGATTTAATCGCCAAGTAAATTCTAATGTAATAGGGAATAAAATTTGACCAATTCCAAATCCAATTTCCCACAATGGTTTTTTAAATTCATAATAATTATGATGTAAAATTAATTTGCTCTTATCGGAAATTTCTAGCCAACCGATATTTAAATGCGTGGTTAAATTTAATTGCAAATCTTCAATTAAAGGAATATTCAACATTTTAAATATCTCATCATTAAAACGATACAGAATACCCAGTACCGTACCTATATCTCCGTATGCTTCACCTAATCCAAGTGTTCGGAAAGAATTAGTTTTACCAACACTTTCAATATTTCCGGGTAGTGCATGCATCATTTGAAAAGGAACCGGTCCATTTGAATAAAGACCTTTCAAAGTAAAATTGATTGATGCAGATTTGAAAGAAGGTAAGTAACCCGTAAAATTTAATTCGTATTGATTAAAATCTAAGTCGCTCTTTAATAAAGATCTACTGCTGAATACTGCATCTCCACTAAGAATTGCATAACCCTTGCCTTGATCAGTCCTTCTTCTAAAATATCCATCCTCTATAAACTTTCTGAAATCTAAGCTGAATGAAGCAGTTAAGGCATTAATCTTTGTTTCATAAATTGTTTTATTTAATTCATATGTTTTTGATTTATTGAAAATAGAAAAATCGGAATTATTATATGCATTGTTGTCCGTTCTGTTTAAAAATCCTATACCTAAACGCAGCACTGGTAAAACTTCACCATTAATTTTAAAATCCCAACCGTTGGTATAATAGTAATCTCTGAAATCATATTTACCGATTAAACTAGTTAATGTTGATGTAAGATCATTATAATAAACTGATTCACCGAATAGATCAGTTAATCTATTATAAATATTAAATATTACGGAAGCTGTTCTATAGTCTCCGAGTAAATATCTGAATGATATGCTGTGTTTGAATTTTTTATCAGAGAAACCATAGGAAATATCGGCACCGCTGTAAAATCTTCTTTCAAATTCATTCGAAAGATCTGCTCCAAAATTAATTGTGTGTCCTTCAATTTTATTGAAACTATATAATGAAAGGGGACCGCTGATAGACAAATTATCTGTTAAATTTATTGATGATGACAGTATAGAAAAGTCATCCCAAAAATTTCTTGGTATTGATTCGAGACTGTCAATTCTATGATATGCATCGACTTCCTGAAGAGTGTTTGGTATTCTCTGCATCGAATTCCAGTATGTCGAATCTTTTTTATCAGCATCGGGTAAAACTGTTACAATAACCATGTCGAAGAATTCATCATTAATTTGATTATTGATCTGGTAGTCATAAAAAATTGTATTCAATTCAAAACCAAATTTAGCAAGACCTAAAAAATTTCCTTCAACAAAAACACGGTAATCAATCGGCATATAAATATTATGTTCGAAATTGATAAACTGCTGAAAAATATTTACCAAGGAAAATATTCCGCCGGGATTAGCCGCATCATTAAGATTAACATCTAATTTTACCATCGCGAAAGAATTATCTTCAATATAAATTTTTCCGAAAAAACCGGGATCAGAATCATCAAACGGCTTAAATGATATTTCAAAGATTGATTTGTTATCCATTGCCAATGTATCTTCAATTAGAAAATCGTAGTAATCTATTGCATCATCGGCAATCGGACCCATAAGTGGTCTGTTAAAAAACTGTATATCATTGGTATAAAAATTCTGGATTATTCTGCCACCGGTTAAAATATTAATTGAAGATGGTGTATTGGCACTTTGTTTACGTGCAATTATTTCATCTTTGTAATTATCCGGCTTTTTGAAATAACCTTTACTTTCATTTTCAATTATTCCGGTAATTTTTAATTTGGCAGTATCACTTTCACCGAATGAAATACCCAAACTTCTATCGCTGGTTGTTATATCCTTTGTGGTTTTTACTAAACCCTTTGTATATGCTTTGAAAGTGTAGGAATTAATTAGCTCCTCTCTTTTGTGTCTGAATGCAATAGCACGCCGGATAATTTCCAATGCCGGATTTTCACCCGGTAAAACAGTAATTTCTTGTAGTTTGATATCAATTCGTTCAAGTGTAAAATTCAGTGTGCGGTTTCCGGTTAAATTTATATTTACAGTATCAGATTTATAACCAATGTAAGAAGCAATTATAGAGTATTTACCACCGGGTAATCTTAATTCGTAATTGCCTTCTATATTTGCTGCTGTACCTGTTGTTGTTGATGCAATACGAATATTTGCGAAGCTTAATGCTTCATCGGAACTTTTATCACTTACTTTTCCTTTTAACGAATATTGCTGTGCAAATAACGTTGAACAAGTAAGCAATAAAAATAAAAATGATTTGAACATTTAGATCTCAAGTTTTTATAAGTTTAACGATAAGAAAATGATTCCTCATCTAAAATAATGGAAAAGAATAGATCTTAAAAGTCATAAATAATGGATCCAAATAAACTTTATTTTATTAAAAGATGTTTAGTTTTAAATAACAAGGTAAACTATGAATAAAACAATATTAATAACCGGTGCTACTGGTTTGATAGGACAAAATATTGTTAATAAACTAATTCAGCGAGGGGATAAGGTTATTGTATTAACTAGAACTGTTAATAAAGCAAAAATGATTTTCCCAAATTTAAAAGATTTTATTCCTTTTGATTTCAATATTGAAATATCAGATGAATTAAATAATGCAGCAAATACAACCGATGCAGTAATTCATCTTGCCGGCGAAAACATTATGGCTAAACGCTGGACAGAGGAGCATAAACATAATGTGATAGAAAGCCGGGTTAAATCAACTGAAAAATTATTAGAATTAATTAGAAATGCTCAAAAGAAACCTAAAATTTTTATCTCTGCTTCTGCTGTTGGTTATTATGGTAATAGATTCGAAGAAGTTGATGAAGATTCTAAAAAAGGGAAAGGATTTCTTTCTGATGTTACGGATGCTTGGGAAAAATCAACTTTTGGCTTTGAAAAAATTGATATAAGAAGAGTAAATGTTAGAATTGGAATTGTTCTTGCAAAGGATGATGGAGCTTTACCAAAACTTGTACTACCATTTAAATTTTTTATCGGCGGTTCTTTAGGAAGCGGTAAACAATGGATGCCCTGGATTCATATTGAAGACTTAGTTAAAATATTTCTTTTTGCTTTAGATAATGTTAGTGTTAATGGTGTAATAAATGCAGTTTCTCCAAATCCAGTTACAATGAATGAGTTGTCAAAAACAATCGGTAAAGTTTTAAATCGTCCTTCATTTTTTAAAATGCCGTCATTCATATTAAAATTAATACTGGGTGAAGCAGCAAGCTCGGTGCTGGAAGGTGCAAAAGTAAAACCCAAGAAACTTAAGGGGATGAATTTTGAATTTCAGTTTGTTGATTTGAGGAAAGCACTTATCGATTTATTGAAATAATTATTCGTACCACGAAACAACTTCAAAATTCCTCGTGTGCGGAAATGACGGCGGAACATCCAATAAAAATCTTTCATCATAAGTGTGAACAAATTTTAATCCTTTTATAGGAGTACTTCCGGAATAAGTAGCCGTAACACGAGTAGTCTTCGCAATTAAACCACCCAAAATATTCCAGTTACCTAAATAATCTTGGGATATCAATCCATCTTCAGGACCAATATTGCCGTTCATTGCAAACATAGATGCCTGTGTTGTTATGTTTTTACCACGTGTATTTGCATTATCATCAATACGGATATTTTCTTCTGCAACAATACCAAGCATATCATTTGAACCGGGTACTGTTAATGGATTGTCTTTATACTGCAAATTATCTTCCTGATATACGTTCCCGTATCCGCTTTTTCCGAGTTTTGTAGCAACAATTGTTACTTGCCCATCAATTGTTCCTTTTGTGTAAATATTTCCTTTTTCAACATAAATTACACCATTTGGTGCAAATGATGATAATGGTTCTGTTAATGGAGTTGACCAGGAAGAACTTCCTTCTAATTTGTAGCTATGAGTAATTGTGCCGTTGCTATTAAAATATAATCTAACTTCAATTGCTGAAGCTGGACTTCCGGTTCCGCGGTAAACTACATCCGCACTGGATCTTAATCCGGTTGTATCAAATTCAAGCGGAACATCTACACCGGTTTCATATCCGCCATAAAATTTTGGGTCTTTAGGTGCCCCTAATTTTGTTAATCCTTTTTGAGTTGTAACTTTTCCCCAAAAAACGGGTGTACCATAAGTAGTAAGTTTGCCATTTGTGTGAAATGGTCCGCGGAATGTATCACCGGTTGCCGGATAAGCGCTTATAGTAGAATAATAATTTCCATATTTAGCAAAATTACTTGGTCTAAGTTCAACTATTATAGTCTTTGTAATTCCATTAAAGGTACCTTCAGCAACAATTGTGGCAATATTTGCATCATAAATACTTCCACCGCAATCACCCAAATAATCTCCATGAGCTAAATGTTCTGATAATGAAGATGTGGGTATTGACATTGTATGTTGAGCATCAGGATTACCCGGCGGTATGTGGCAGATTGTAACTTTGCCCGATGTACCGGCAGCATTATTTGTAACATAAACATTTAATATACCACCGCCGAAATTTAGATTTGAATAACCATCGTCCCAGGTTCTATCCATGAAAATTTGATTAGCTGCCATATTAGCACCAGCGTTGGCAATATTGTATGCTTGTGTTTTGACAAAGTAACTTGACATATTATCAACAGCTCTAGTTGATAAGTTGGAAAAGTTATGACCAACAACTAAAAATATCATACTAAATCCAAGTACAACTAATATTGCCGCTTTACCGCCCATAGTAATTACCTATTATTTAAATTTCTTGCTGCCATTCTTATTTGTCGCCAAAATACTGAGGAATATTTTTCATCATAAGCTACTGTGCTTTCTACTTTTATATTTATTTGCATTGTGTAGATTTGACTTGGCACAGAAATCGGGAATGAAATGGGATTGCCAAGTGCATCATAATACTGCAAATTAAATTCTGTTACTCCTAAATTGGCACCGGCTTCGGGATTATTATTTACAACACGGTATAAAATTCTATCATTTGGATTTGGTGTTGAAGTAAGTGAAGAATCGGGACCAAGATAATAATGCATTGTGTCAACAACGCCATCGCTGTTATAATCAGTAAGAAAACTTATTGCATTGGAATCTGCCATTATAATCGATTTACTAGGATCAGGAATTTGTTCCCAATCTTTGCAATAACCAATTTTTCTGAAATCATATTCAAGAAGCTGAACAACTTCAACAAGATTCTGCTGAACTATCAATTCACCACCATAGTTATAAGTATTTTCAGTTGCGGCATCGTTCAATCTGAATAAAATCAACAGAAGCATACCGCCGACGATCACAGAGCCAAGTATGTCAATTAATGTACTGAAACCCATATCTCACCTAAAATACCAATAACTAAAAATGGAAGATAAAGTCACTGTATCGCGCATAGAAGGACTTGTAATAACAACTGTTAATTTTTTATGCCATGTTTGATAAGATACAGCAACATCCGGCGCTGTGGGATTAACATAATTAACCGTGCAGACTGCATTAAAAATAGCAGATTCAAAAGTTGAATCACCAGCGGTAGTTTTTACAAAACCATCGAAATCATCAAAATCATTAAAGTAAGGATAAGCTTCACCAACTTTAGGTCCCAAAGCCCAAGCAGATGTTAAACTTGAAGTACTGCTGATTGAATTAGTATCGGTTGCAGCATCGAATGCTTTACTGCTTGCTTCCTCAATAATTGATGTTCCTAAAGAAACAGCCATAACACCAAATTTTGTATCAAGCATTACTGAACTGGTTTGGAAAAAATTTGTATTTACTCTTAAAATTACTAATGCAAGAAGAATTATAGCACTGATTGTGATTAGCATTTGTCCGGTATTCATTATCTATTTCCTATAACGTAAAAGCATGAAGAATGGTCAACGTTTTCTTACCAAATATTGTGCTAAAAAAATGTTTTGTATTTAATTCATAAATAGAATTTCTTAATTCACGAAAAAAATTGAATGTAAAATTGACATGTAGTATCGGTGAGTTAGTAATGAAATGAGAAGTCTTGTTATTTACTTTTTATTGTTTTTCTATTTAATCTCCAATAATGGTTAAAGAGATAAAATCACTTTTTATAATCTGAATAAAATCATTCAAACCAAGACACAATTTCAAAATTACCGGTACCGGGAAAGAAGGGTGGACTTGAAACCATAAAGCGTTCATCATATCGGTACCTTTTTGAAAAGCCAGACGCTATTTGCGATTGACCATGAACAGTTCTAAATGTACCTACAGCACCACGTACATACTGAGTAATTCCACCATATAATTGTATAGCACCACTAACCGGACGATTTTGATAATCTTCTGCAGTAAACGAACCGGTTTCTGAATAAATTGTAGCTTGAATTTTTATATTGTTATTATTTGCAGAGTTTTCTGTGATGATAACATCTCTTTGCGCTACAATTCCGAGCATATCTTGAGAATTTGGATTTATCTGAGGATCAGTATTATAATAGATATCGTCATCAAGAAAGATTTTTCCTCTGTTACTACCGGTTCCCGAAGCACCAATTGTAAATTGACCTTTGACTCTTCCTTTTATATGCAATTCTGCATTCTCAGCAAAAATAGCTCCGTTTGGTGCAAATGTAGATGCTAATCGATAAGTCCAAGAACCGGAATTGCTGTATCTATATCTTACACTGTCACCTCTGAATTCTAAATAAACTAATGATCTTCCAGTGAATTTAGCACCACCGGCAGTGGCAGCAGTTGAAAGGTTTGAGACACCATCAGATGGAATATCAACATGAATACCGGTTTCAAATCCTCCCAAGAATTGCGGCCTTGCACTATTACTATATTTTACAAGTCGTCCATCAATAGTAACTTTACCCATAAAAACCGGTCTATCTGCAACTCTTAAATTACCGTTTGTGTGCATTGGACCCCATACAGTATCCTGAGTAGTCCACCAAATTTCACTACCTTCTGAATCTGAAAAGTAAGCATATTTTGAAAAAAGACTCGGTTTAAAAATAATTCTTATACTTGATGAAATACCGGCATAATTTCCAACGGAAGTTAATTCTCTTATATTTTGAAAAGCATCAATTGTAGTTAAAGTTGCAGTAATAGTACCTCCGTCAAAACTATAATTAAATGTTTGATCAGGGATTGAATTATTTAAGAAAATTTGATTTGTAACTAAATTAACACCGGTTGCTGCAATGTGGTGTACTTTCGTTTCATAATAATATGCAGTAAAATTATCTACTGTTGCTGTTGCCATACTGTTGAAATTTCTTCCGACAACCATAAAAATTAAACTGAATCCTAACACTAAAAATATTGCACCTTTGCCGCCCATATATTCCCTTTATCGTAATGAAAAATTTCTTGCTGGCAATCTAACTTGTCGCCAGATAACACGCTTATCTGCAGAATAATCATTTCCATAAGCAGCTGGATTTTCAACAGCGATATCAATTTGAATTGCAGCTATGCCAAGTGGTGGAGACGACGGCATAGAAGTTATCTCATTACCACTTGCATCATAGTATGTTAATTTAAATTGTGTTATTCCTAAATTAGAACCGGCATTAGTATTTGAATTCACCACTCTGTATAATAATCTATCAAATGGATTTGGTGTTATTGTTAGTTCTGTTGTATCACCTACAAAATAATGCATCGTATCAATATTACCATCTCCATAAGGATATCCCGTGGTTACAATGTCAGTCAAATATGAAATTCTATTAGAATCAGCATAGATAATAGCTGTTGCCGGATTAGGTAATGCTTGCCAGTTATAACAATAACCAATTTTTCGGAGGTCATATTCTAATAATCTAACTACTTCAACAAGATTTTGCTGTACAATTCGTTCACCGCTGTATAGATAATTATTTTCAACTGCAGAGTCATTCATCCTCATTACAATGACTAGGAGCATTCCTCCGATAATTGTTGAACCAAGTATGTCTAATATTACACTAAATCCCATTTCTCACCTGAAATACCAATAACCATAAACGGATGACATTTTTATTGTATCTGTCATTCCGGGACTAATAACACTAACTATTATCCTTTTATGCCATCCTCTTTGATTAATTCTTGTGTTTGGATTTGAAGATGAAACATAATCAACACGGCAATATGTATGGAATAAAATTTTTCTTCCGGTTCCTTCAAACTCTAGTGAATCTACTTTCGGATTAGTTCTGTAACAATCATAATCATCAAAATCATTGAAACCATCCGGATTATTTCTGCTTTCACTATTGTCTAAACCAAGTTGATTTACATTTGTTAATGAGTTAACTGAATTAACTGAAACTGAATCTGTATTCTCATCAAATGCTTTACCGGTAGCTTTTTCAATAGTAGATGTCGCAAGTGAAACACCCAAAATACCATAACGGTTATCAATCATAGTTGTATTAGTTGTAATTAATCCACGGTTAATATTTAAGATAACCATACTCAAGAGGAAAATTGCACCTATCGTTATTAACATTTGTCCCGTATTCATAATTTCTCTTTCTTAAGCCGGTAAAAAAATATGAAAAATTGTACATTATGTCTAATCAAATATTGTGCTAAAAAACATCCTAATTTTTAAGATGAAAATGTTCTTTATTTAACAATATCTATAAATTAACAAAAGTTAATTTATTGATATGATACAAGTTACCATTTCGAATCGATACATCATAAATTAAACCAAAAGTTGTTATATTGAAATAAAAGATAAGTACAATTAACTGGTTGATTAATGGATCCTATAAATATATTAGTTGGTATTAACTTATTTGTCTCAATGACTGCTAATTTCAGTGGAGCTAAAAAGGGATTTAAAACTTCTATAACAAAAGTGGTTGAACGACCAGTAACATATTTGCAAAAATTACCGCCAAATATTTCCGCCCTAATTTTAATACTGATCATTGTCGGTATATTTAAAATTGGATCACTTACAGATAATTATGAAAAAGAATTTGGAACACTCCGTTATTTTGGATTGTGTATGTTCATAGTTTTTTCCTGGCTACAAGTTTATGCTTATAAAAGTTTAGGGAATAATTATGCTCAGGATATTGTAATAATGAAAGATCATAAATTAATAACAAGCGGAATTTATAGATTTATTAGACATCCGCAATACTTAAGCCAAATAGTATCCGATCTTGGTGCTGGTTTGGCATTGTTAAATTATTTCATTATTCCTTTAGTTGTGCTAGTCGAATTTCCGTTATTCATACTACGAGCAATTAATGAAGATAAACTTCTTGAAAAACATTTTAGAGAAAAATTTGTTAGTTATAAAAAACGAAGCGGTTTTTTTATTCCATTTATCGGCTGATGATGAGAAGCAAAAATTTATATTTCATAATTATCACTCTTCTATTCTTGAATTCCCAAACTTATCCGCAAGATAAAACTAGATTAGTCATTGATGTAAACAATATAAAATCTTCAATTAATTTTATAATTAATAAAGGGAATATTTTTGTTTCAGCAAAAGAATTTGGAAATGCACTTTCGGCAAAAAATTATTTCAATAAAGACGCTGCCAAATTGGAAATTAAGTTTATCAACTTCAACTTGAAATTCACAGCTAAAAATCAATTTGTAATTTTAACACGTAAAGCTGATAACACTCAAAATATTTATCAAATACCAATATCTACATTATTAATTGAAGATGATGTCTATATACCATTAACATATTGCATCGATTTTTTCAGTGTTTGTTATGAGAATAAGATAGTATTTGATAATAAATCTAAAATTATTTCGGTTACTAAAGAACCATTTACCGAAGAGAAATTTTTTATTGCATCACAAACTAAAAACAAAGATGATAAAACTGCAGTCCCGGAAAAAATGGATTCCAAATATGATATTTACGGAATCGAATTGGACGAAAAATCAAATGGAACATTGATTAGATTAAAAGCTTCAAAGAAAATTCAGGTACCAAGATATTCAATTAATGAAAATACTTTATATGTTTTTTTCCCGGGTATTACTATTTCTCCGGATTTATCAAAACAGTTTAAGCCGGCTGGTTTAGTTAAGCAGTTTAAAAGAGTTACTTTATCGCAAAAAAATTTTCAATTAGAATTTTCTTTATCACAAGGTTATTCAGGTTCACAAGCATTTAAAGATGTTGAGAGCAATGATATACTTATAACAATTCAAAATTCATTGTTTGATGAACCGACAACAGATTCGGCAAATGTAAAATCAAAATGGAACTTTGATGTTGTTGTGATTGATGCCGGACATGGCGGAAAAGATCCCGGTGCAATTGGTATGACCGGTGTTAGGGAAAAAGATGTTAATCTGGCAGTTGCATTAAAACTTGGTAAATTGATAGAACAAAAATTAGAGGGTGTTAAAGTTATTTACACAAGAAAAACAGATGAGTTTATTGAACTCTACAAACGCGGTAAAATTGCAAATGAAGCCGGCGGTAAATTATTTATATCTATCCACTGTAATTCCACTGTTCAAAAAGATATTGCTCACCGCGGATTCGAAGTTTACTTACTACGTCCAGGAAGAACAAAAGAAGCAATTCAAATTGCTGAATTTGAAAATAGTGTAATTAAATACGAAGATAACCCTAATCGCTACAAACAATTAACAGATGAAAATTTCATTCTTGTTAGTATGGCAC
>CAYXKL010000013.1:0-39951 GCA_964464825.1 uncultured Melioribacter sp.
TGATTATAGCCACTACTCCCCTTAGAGGATATGATGATAGAAGTCTCGGTTTGCGTGCTTCCGATGGAAGAGTTATAGGAAGCAGAGTACAAGCTAAATATACATTTGAACTAAGAGGTGCCCTGGCTTTAGAACCAATTCCAATTTATTTATTGGCATTTGCAGAGGCTGGTAATGTATATTTCGATATCAAACAAACAAATTTATTTGATTTGAAGAGATCGGTGGGAGTAGGTGCAAGAATTTTGATAAATCCGATTGGATTATTAGGTTTTGATTACGGATACGGTTTTGATAGAAGAAGTGTTGATGACCAAAAGCCGCAATGGCTATTCCATTTTCAGTTTGGTAAAGGATTTTAACATTATATAAATATATAGAGGTAAACGTGAAAAGAAGTATATTATTTTTGTTTTTTGTTTTTGCTGTTTCAACTTTTGCTCAAACACAGCAGACGTTGTCATTAAAAATCGGTTATGTTGATTCAGAAATTATTTTAGAACAATTTCCTGAAGCAATAAAAGCAAAAAGTGATTTGGAAGGACTTGTAACCAAATGGAGAAAAGAAGCTGATAGTATGACTACTGTACTTCAAACAGCTTATGCAGATTATCAAAAACAAGCTTCCACAATGACACCAGAAAAACAAAAAGAAGCTCAACAGAATATTGTTGGCAAAGAACAGAGCCTTCAGCAATACAGAGAACAGAAATTTGCTCAACCTAATGGTGAATACTTTGTTCGTCAAGAACAATTAATGGCACCGGTTAAACAAAAAATCTTCAAAGCAATTGATGAAATTGCTAAAGAAGAAGCAATGCATTATGTACTTGATAAAGCTGGCGAAGTAGTTGTATTATATGCCGATGCTCAATTTGATATAACTTTTAAAGTTCTTGACCGCTTAAAAAGAGGCAAATAAATTTAACGGAATAAACCTATGAAAAAGCTCGGATTTATTTTATCCGTTTTTATTTTTTCTTCTACTATAATAATTGCACAGCCAAAAATCGGTTATGTTGATAGTGATACAATTATGAAACAACTCCCCGATGCTCAGGATACGCAAAAAAAACTTGATGCAATTATTAAAGAATGGCAAGAAGAATTAAATAAAATGGATAAAGATTGGAAAGCAAAATTTGATGATTACGAAAAAAGAAAATTAATATTAAGCGAACAAAAACGAGTTGAAATCGAGAAAGAACTTGTTGCTTTAGAAGATCAGATTTCAAAATACAGACAAGATAAATTTGGCGTACGTGGAGAACTTTTTCAAAAACAAGAAGAATTAATGAAGCCAATTCAAAATAGAATATTTAATGCAATTCAGGATGTTGCAAAAGAGAATGAATATGATTTTATTTTCGACCGAAGCGGTGATATTATTTTTCTATTTGCAAAAGAAGAATATGATGTAACTAATTTAGTTTTAGAAAAACTAAAATGAGTTCTTATGAATTTAAAATTAAAAGAAGCCGCCGACTTAGTCGGCGGTGTTGTTATTGGCAATCCTGACTTAATAGTTCATAGTGTTGCCAAAATAGAAGAAGCTACCCCACAAGATCTTACATTTCTTTATTTACCGGCTTATGAAAAATTTTTGGAAACCACAAAAGCTGCTGCAGTTTTAATTAAACCTGATTTCAAAAAAACCAGACAAGATTTAAGCTATATAGAAGTTCAGAATCCCAATACTGCTTTACAAAAAATTATCCTCACATATTTAAAACCGGAAATAAATATAAAAGGAATTGATCCAAGTGCTTCTATTGATAAGACCGTTAAACTTGGTAAAAATGTTTCAATCGGGAAAAATGTTGTTGTAAGTACTGGTTCAGTTATCGGGGATGATTCAATAGTACTTCACAATACAGTGATAATGGATAATGTAATAATCGGGAATAATTGCTTGATCTATCCAAACGTTTCTATTAGAGAAAAAACAGTTTTGGGGAACAACGTAATTATTCATTCAAATACAGTAATCGGCTCTGATGGCTTTGGATATATTCCCAATGAAAAAGGTGAATATATCAAAGTACCGCAGATAGGAAATGTGATTCTTGAAGATGATGTTGAACTTGGCTCAAATGTTTCTATTGATAGAGCTACTATTGGATCGACGATAATTAAAAAAGGTGTTAAGATTGATAATCTTGTTCAAATAGCTCATAATGTTTCTGTTGGTGAAAATTCAATTATAATTTCTCAAAGTGGAATTGCCGGAAGCACAAAGCTCGGGAAAAATTGTATTCTTGCCGGACAAGTTGGAGTGGTAGGTCATATAGAAATTGCTGATAATGTTACAATAACTGCACAATCAGGGGTCTCAAAGTCAATTACAAAACCGGGCCAGTATCGCGGATCGCCAACTGATGAATTAACCAAAACACTAAGATTAGAAGCTCACATAAAAAATCTCCCTTCTTATGCAGAAAAGATTAAAAAATTAGAAGAAAAAATTGCATCTTTGGAGCAGCAAATTTCTGAAAAAGGTTAAGGAAAAGAGATAAATGCTCGAACTCCAAAGAACTATAGCTAAATCAGTTTCACTATCCGGAATTGGTTTACATACCGGTACACAAAGTACAATTACATTCAAACCAGCATCTGAAAACTCGGGGATCAAATTCGTTAGAACTGATCTCGGCGGAATGCCTGAAATTCCGGCTAATGTTGATTACGTTGTTGATATTTCCCGTGGTACTACTCTTGGTTTAGGCGATGCCAAAGTTCATACCGTGGAACACGTTCTTGCAGCTATTGTTGGATTGCAGATTGATAATATTACAATTGAAATGAATGGAATTGAACCACCAATTGGAGATGGCAGTTCTATACCGTTTGTAGAAATATTAACTGAAGCTGGATTTGTTACACAAGAAGCACCAAAAGATTATTTAGTTATAGATCAAACTGTCGAGTATCATGACGAAAAGAATCAAGTTGATATAGTTGCTCTCCCTTTAGATGGCTACCGCATCAGTGCTATGATAGATTACCAAAATCCAGCTTTGGGAAGTCAGCATTCTGGTCTCTTTGATTTAGAAAAAGAATTTGTTACAGAATTTGCACCGGCAAGAACTTTCTGCTTTTTAAGTGAAGTTGAATCATTGGCAGATGCCGGACTTATAAAAGGTGGAGATATTGATAATGCAATAGTTATTGTTGATCATGATCTTGATAGTGAAGAACTTAAAAAACTTGAAAAAAAATTAGGTGTAAAAAATCATCTGACAGTTACTCCTCAAGGATATTTAAACACCAACAAATTAAGATTCAAAAATGAACCGGCGCGCCACAAAGTTTTAGATATGATTGGCGATCTTGCTTTAATTGGAGTTCCAATAAAAGCACAAATACTTGCGGCCCGTCCCGGTCACCGTTCCAATGTTGAACTTGCAAAAAAAATTAGAGCTCTTTATCAGCAAAAAAAATTTGTAAAGAAATATCAATTCGTAAAAAAAGAAGGTATTGTATTTGATATAAATGCAATTCAAAGAATGCTTCCGCATCGTTACCCATTCCTTTTAGTTGATAAAGTAACAGAATTAGAATTAGATAAAAGAGTTGTTGGAATTAAATGTGTATCGGTTAACGAACCATTTTTTCAGGGACATTTTCCCGGACAGCCGGTAATGCCCGGAGTATTAATTCTAGAAGCATTAGCACAGACTGGTGGAATTCTACTCTTAAATTCTTTCATCGATCCAGAAAATCATCTTGTATTTTTTATGAGTATTAATAATGCAAAATTCAGAAAACCGGTCGTTCCGGGTGACGAATTAATCCTTGAAGCTGAACTTATAAATAAAAAAAGTAAATATTTTTCTTTAAAAGGAACTGCAATTGTAAATAATAGTGTAGTTGCCGAAGCCGAATTTATGGCAGCAATTGTTGACCGTGAAGATAAACCTCAAAAATAATCGATAACAATATGTCATCAATTCACCCTACCGCTATAATTAGTCCTAAAGCAAAATTAGGAAATAATATTTTTGTTGATGCCTTTACTATAATTCATGATGATGTTGAAATTGGTGATGATTGCATTATTGGTCCTCACACAGTGATTTATGATGGTGCCCGTTTAGGAAATAGAATAAAAATTTCACAAGGTGTTTCTATATCTAATGCACCGCAAGATTTGAAATACAATAACGAAAAAACATATTTCTATATAGATGATGACACGGTTATAAGAGAGTTTTGTGTTCTACATCGGGGAACAGTTTCGCATGGCGAATCCAAAGTTGGGAAAAATTGTCTATTGATGGCATACGTTCACATTGCACATGATTGTTACATCGGTAATAATGTTATTGTAGCTAATACAACTCAAATTGCCGGACATTGTGAAGTTGAAGATAATGTAATAATTGGAGGTGTAACCGGTGTACATCAATTTTCTAAAATTGGTAAATATGCTATAATTGGTGCGTGTTCAAAGATTGGTTCTGATATTCCTCCATATGTTATGGCCGCTGGTAATCCGGCAAGGTATTTCGGTTTAAACTTAATTGGATTAAAACGAAAAGGATTTTCTAAAGAAGAAATTAATACAATAAAAAGTGCATACGACATTTTTTATAATTCTGGATTAAACCGACCACAAGCAATTGAAAAAATTAAAGTAAGCTATCCATCAAATCCGCATATCGAAAATATTTTAAACTTCTTCGAAAAATCTAATCGCGGTATTATTAGAAAATGATGTGGTATTTTATCAATTCAGGATTTAACACCGGTAAGTTTAACATGGATTTTGATATTAATCTCGCACAAAAGTGTAAACCGGATGAAGCATATTTCAGATTATATAGGTGGAAGCCATATTGTATTTCTTTGGGTGCAAATCAATCTACAAATGATATCGATAAAGATCTTGCCGATAAAGATGGAATTGATATTGTAAAAAGACCAACCGGTGGAAGAGCTATTCTTCATGCAGAAGAAATAACTTATTCTGTTATTTTACCATATTCAAAAATTCAAAGTGCAAAAGAAATTTATCAAAAAATATCCAATGCGCTGATGAAAGGATTAGAATATTATAATCCTATATTAAAAAAAGCTGAATTAGAAAACACTCAACCGGATTTTCCTAAATTGCTAAAAGATTCATCGGGTGTTTTATGTTTCGGAAGCACAGCAAAAAATGAAGTTAAGTTCGATGGTAAAAAATTGATAGGAAGTGCTCAACGGAAATTAGATTCCGTTATTTTACAGCATGGTTCAATTTTATGCGGCACATATCATAAAAATTTAACAAAATACCTAAAAACTGATAATGAAATAAAAAAATCACTAACATCCGAAATTAACGAAAGGACAACCGAAATTGAAAGTATCATAAATTCGAATGTTGATTATAATTTACTTTGCAACTGCCTTAAAATCGGTTTTGAATCAACTTGGGGAATTATTTTTGCAGATTCCCTATCAAATATTCCCTCTTAAAAAGCTAAATAAATTTTATTCACAAGTAACTTAGTATTAAATTTCTGCTTAGATTTTATAACAATTACATTTCAGATGATATTGAAAAGTTATTTTTTATTCTTATATATTCTATTAACAATATCTGTTTATGCACAAGATGATTTTGAATTCTTTTTAAATGGAACTGCCATAACAGATATTACCTCATACAATAATGAAATTTGGATTGCTACAAACGGGAGCGGCATTTTCAAATTTGATAGAAATAATGAAAAGTGGACTCAGTATTCTTCATCAAAAGAAAATTTACAGCATGATTTTTTCTATTGTGTTGCTGCTAGCAGAGATTTAGTATGGGCTGGTTCAACAGATGGACTTTTTATTTTCGATAAAGTAAGAGGAAATTGGACAAAAAGAAAATTCGGATTAGGCGGACAATTAAGCAATTGGATTCGTTCACTTGCTTTTGATAAGTATGAAAATGCAGTTTGGATTGGCAGATTTAAGTACTTAACAAAATATGATCTAAAAGCTAAACGGTATATTGATTACGATTTAACTGTCAGAGGTAATGAAAAAACTAATACAATTAAAACAATACAGATTGATGGTGACAGCTTAGTTTGGTTCGGTACCGAAGCCGGTCTGCATAAATATGATAAATCAAAAGACATAAATGAAAATGGTGCTATAACATTTTATGATAACAGATTTAATTATTTTAATGGTGAAGGTGAACAAATTTCTGTTTCTTCATTACTTTTTGAAAGAAATTATGTGTGGATCGGCTTAGATGAATTTGTTACACCTGAAAGACCTGAGTTTAATCTTGGCGGATTGTTTAAATACAATAGAAGAAATGATTGGATTAGATATGATGACTCTAAAGGATTGAACGGTAATGGAATTTATGATCTTGAACGAACAGGTAATTACATCTGGGCGTCAACTTATCAGTTTGGTAAAAACACTAAAGAAATGTACGGAAGAGGTTTAGTACTAGTTAATCGAATTAACGAAAAAATAATTCCTATAAATGATGAGCGTATTCCTAAAACAATAAATACTATTTTTTTTGATGATACCTATTTATGGCTTGGTACTGATAATGGAATTATACGTATAAATTTTTTTAATAAATTAGCTCAATGGTTCAAAGGAGATCAGTGATGCTCGATACTACTCTTAAGAAATTAAATAAACTTAAAAAGAATTTTTATGGTAAAAGAATTGCCATAATTGGAGATATGATGCTCGATTGCTATTACTGGGGCAATATTCATAGAATATCCCCAGAAGCACCAGTACCTGTTGTTGAAATTGATAATGAATTCTCACGATTCGGCGGTGCTACAAATGTTGCTTTTAACATTTTAAAACTTGGGGGCAGCCCCTTCCCTATCGGTGTTATTGGAAGTGATACTAATGGTAAAGTATTAAAAAAATTAATGAGAGAAGTTAATATCACAGATGAAGGAATCATTATAGATAAATCTCGTCCAACAACAGTAAAGACAAGAGTGATAGCTCACAATCAGCATGTTGTTAGAATTGATAAAGAAAATTCTGTTCCAATCAATCCAATGATAGAGAAAAATATTATTTCAACACTTAAGAAGAATATCAAAAAAATTGATGCGATAATTTTACAAGATTATAATAAAGGTGTTTTAACACCTTATTTAATAAGAGAATTAATTTCTATAGCCAATGAAACAAAAAAAATTATAACTGTCGATCCTAAATTCACAAACTTTTTTGAATATAAGAACGTTACGGTATTTAAGCCGAATAGAAAGGAAACAGAAGATGCATTCGGTATAAGAATAAAAAGTAATAATGATATTAAAAATGCCGGACTCAAAATATTAAACAAATTAAATCCAAAATATGCATTACTAACTCTTGGAGAAGAAGGAATTGCTCTTTTTGAAAAAGGGAATACCGAACAGCGGATTCCAACTAAAGCAAGAAAAATTGCTGATGTTTCAGGTGCCGGTGATACTGTAATCTCAACTCTTACAATTGCTCTTACAGCCGGTGCTAATATCTATGATGCTGCTTATATGGCAAACTTTTCCGGCGGACTTGTTTGTCAAGAAGTTGGTATCGTTCCAATTGAAATTGATACTTTATTCAATGCAATTATTAATGAGTTAAAATGAACAATATTAAAAATATCGAAGAACTTGTCAGCATCAGAAATAAATTAAAAAGCCAAAACAAGAAAGTAGTTTTTACAAATGGTGTTTTTGATATTCTTCATGCCGGACATGTAGACTACTTAGTCAAAGCAAAAAAAATGGGCGATGTTCTTATTGTTGCTGTTAATTCTGATTCCTCTGTAAAAAAAATTAAGGGTGATAAAAGACCTATTGTTCCTCAAGCTGAAAGAGCTTTTATTCTTTCTAATTTAAAATGTGTTGATTATGTTACTATTTTCGAAGAGGATACACCCTACGAAGTAATAAAAAAAATTATCCCCGATGTTTTGATTAAAGGCGCAGATTGGACAATAGATAAAATTATTGGAAAAGATATTGTTGAAAACGCCGGTGGTAAAATTGAAACCATAGAATTTGTTAACATTCAATCATCAACAAATATTATAAATATTATTCTTGATAGATATAAAGGTTAATGGAAGAAGAACAAGTACAACCAACTATAATTAAACCGAAACGATCTTTATTCAGAAAGATTATCAATGTCTTTATAGGCATAGTTTTAGGTATTATTATTTTATTTGTTGTATTACTTGGATTCACACAAACAAAAACATTCAGAGATTATCTTAGAGATAAAATAGTAGCTGAGGTTAATTCTTCTATAAATGGGAAATTGTCTATTGAAAAAATTGATGGCACAATTCTGACTTCAGTGTTTCTTCGAAACACAATTTTAACTACTCAAGGAGATACAATCCTTAATGTAAAAAATGCTGTGGTTAAAATTAATATTCTACAATTGATGCTAAAGAAAATCTATATCAGAAATATCCTATTAGAAGATGCAAAAATAAAATTACTTCAAGATTCTAAGGGTACATGGAATTATGCTAATCTAATTAAACCTACAGAAGAAGATACCTTAAAATCTAGTTTCCCGTTCTTTATTCAGGCAAACGATATACAAATAAGAAATCTAAATTTTACCAAACAATCACACCAATTTTCAGGATCAACTAATTCATATCAAACTGCAAATTTCGATGATCTAAGAATCAATAACCTCTATTTAACAGCTCAAGCATTTATTGATATAGATAATTCAAATTATCTGCTAATGTTAAATGAGCTATCATTCAAACCAAATCTTAAGAGATTCACTTTAAGAAATATATCCGGTGAATTTGCTGTGACTAAGGATTTTGCAAGTGTTAAAAAATTTATATTTATAACTGATAGTAGTGATATAAGATTAGATGCACGTTTAGATAGTGTAAATCTGTTCGGCGATGTTGAACTTAAAGATTTTAAAAATTATCCGGTATCAATCGATCTGGATGCATCGTCATTAAATTTTGATGACTTATCATCATTTATTGGAAGTACAGAAATATTAAAGGGCAACCCGGCAGTTGAACTTAAAGCAAGTGGAAAATTCGGCGGCTTTAATATTCAAAAATTAGCTGTTGATTACAGAACAACGCATTTTGAGATTAGCGGTGAAGTTTTAAAACTCAATACCCCGGAAGATTTATTTATTAAAGCAAATATTTCTGATACTGATATTAATTATAAAGATGTTAATGCCCTACTGCCAACATTAAAACTACCTGAATTTGCAATGCTTTCCGTTTCCTCAGTAAATATTGATTACGAAGGTGAACCGACAAATTTTAAGACAAAATTTTCCGGTAATATTGAAAATGGTTACTTGGCATTCGAGTGCAGTTTAAATGTTGATTCGGATCCTATGCAGTATGATATAAAATTCGAGACCGGTGATCTTGATTTAAATCCAATAATTGGAATATCAACTCTTTTAAATTCTGAAGGAACATTAATTGGTAATGGAAGTTCTCCGGCGGAACTTGATGCTGTTTTTAATTTCTCTGCAAAGAACTCAACTTTTGATAATCTTCCGATAGAATATTTTACAATTTTTTCTAATGCTAAAAACAGATTGATTGAACTGGAAATTGAAGGTAAAAGTAACAATACTGATGCATTAATAATAGGCAGCATGGAATTCGATAACGATACAATACCCAATTACAGTTTAGTAGGCAGTATAAAGCATCTAGATATTTCAACATTTTCAAAAGTTGATGAGAATAAAAGTGATTTGAATTTTTATTTTAGTGCAGAAGGCAGACATATTGACCTTGATAATATTATAGGAACATATTCTTTCGGTATAGATTCTTCATCTTACAATGAAACTATAATCGATTATTCAAATATTGATTTAGTATTTAGAAAAGATTCTACTTATAGAGAAATAAATCTTAAATCAGATTTTATAGATTTCAATATTAAGGGTAATTTCAATTTAGATGATGCTGTAAAGCTGACTCTATATGAAGGTAAAACTATTGCAGATGCAATTTCTGCCAAGTTAAATGAACTCAATCCTCTTGCTGTGGTAGATCAATCCACAGATAATAGAATTTTAGATCAGGAAATCCCGGATATAGTTAACAATAAGATTGAATTTGAATATGATTTCAATTTTAAAGATTTTTCATTAATTGCTGCTGTTACCGGACTTGAAAGATTAGATGTTATCGGCACCGGTCATGGGAAAATCACTAATTCTGTACCTAATTTTAACATCAATTCTATAATTGATTTGAAATATTTCATACTTATAGATAATGGTTCTACAATTTATATTTCAGATGCAATGAGTGATATAAAGTTTAATAGAGATAACCGCTTAGTATCTTTTGATAATCTATTTGGTTTTGCATCTTTATCAGCAAAAAGATTTTATTCAACCGGTAATATTAAAAACATAAATGCAGATTTAGTTTTTAGTCAGAGCAAACTATCATTCAATATTTCTGCAGATTATGAAGAAATGTTAAATGCGCATGTTAGAGGTGCATTAACAATAGCTCCAATTGAACAACAGATAAATATTGACAGTTTAAATGTAAATTACAATGAATTGGATTGGATTAACAAAACTCCAATAACAATTTATTTTAATCCATACAGATTCAATATTGCTGATTGTTTGCTGTATCACGACACATCTTATGTAAGTTTAACTGGTACTATAGAAAGCTCCGGTGAACAACAGCTTAATTTTGTGATTGGAAAATTATCAGGTGAAATTATAAGTAAATATTTTTTCGGAAATAGTGACCCGAATCTAATTGCAAATGGAAATATTATAACAAAAGTTTTTGGTGATTTTGAAGACCCAATTATTAATACAAATTTGAATATCAATAATCTTTCGTACGATAATTTTAACCTTGGCAAATTAACAGGAAGAATTTCATACTCAGATAAAAAAATAACAAGCGATATTAAATTTTTAGATTCAACTTACAACATTGATAAACCTTTACTCACATTTACCGGTACTATACCAGCTGATCTCAGTTTTACTACAGTTCAAAATAGATTTATTGAAAGTGAAGAGATTAATATCAGATTATATTCCGATAATTTTAATATCCGTTCATTAGGTCATCTTATTCCTGGTATAAAAAATCAAAAAGGAAATCTGCTTGCCGATCTTGTTATCAATGGGAATATTTCTTCGCCCGAATATTCGGGTTTTCTTAAACTTACCGATGGTTACTTTATTGCAGACAATAATAATATGCCATATGATTTTGGTATTGATATTAAATTTCAATCAAGTGGTTTATTAATTGAAAAATTTAGCATTTCAAATGCCGGAGGGACCAAATTTCCCGGGAAAATTGATGGCATAGGTTCAGTAATTTTTGACGGATTCAAAATTGATGATTTAAGTATTCGATTTTCTGGTGATATTGCACTCTTAAATGAACAATCAAAAATTGTAAGTCCATTATTTTACGGCGATCTTCAAATAGGAACTCAATCTGATTGGGTACTAACAATGAGAAACGATCGGTTATTTTTTAAAGGTGATGTTTTATTAAAAGAAACAAATCTAACTATAAAAACCACTGACCAAGCAACACAAACAAATAGTAATTTCAATTTTATTTATTTGGTTGATTCAACCAAGATTGATAAAGAGCTGATAAAATTTCAAGAGATTGTTTCTTCTGAAAATAATAGAGTTCAAGAATCTGAAGAATCAAGTTTAAATATAGATTATGATGTACGTGTTAAAGTAGAAAATTCAGCAAGAATAATTTTTATACTTTCACAAGCTGTGAATCAACGCTTGTTAGTTGAGATGACCGGGGATCTAGAATATGTGAGTACCGGAGGTTTTACACGAGCTCAAGGTGCTTTTAATTTAATGCCCGGTTCTAAATTGGAGTTTTTTAAAACTTTTGATGCCGAAGGATTTTTACGATTTGAAAGTGATGTTACAAATCCTTATCTCGATATTATAGCAACATATAGAAGTGATTATATCAATCCGCGTGATGTAAATGCTTTACCTCAAGATGTTGCTGTAAAGATTAAAATAAAAGGTCCTCTTAATGAACTTGGCAAAAACTTAGCCGGAAATACAGAAAGTATTGGTGTATATGTTGGGACAAGAAACATACAAAACAATATTCGTGATACCTCATATGATTATGCTGATGCTTTTTCGTTTATATTAATTGGAAAATTCAAAGATGATTTGACAGCACAAGACCGTGCTCAGGTAGCCGGACAAACAAACGCGATCGGCAATACAGCGACTTCATTTCTGGGTTCTGTACTTACAAGCTTTGTTAATTCTGCAGTTGGTGATTTAATTAATAATATTCAAATCAGTCAAACCGGTGATTATACAAAATTCAGTTTGTCAGGAAGAATCCAAAACCTAAGGTACAGTTTTGGAGGCACAACCGAATTGTTTCAGAATTTTAATAAAGCAAATATAAAGGTAGAATATTTATTCGGTCCGCGATTTTTAATCCGTTTAGAAAGGAAAGATCCAATTGTTCAAACATTTGGACTTGATGAAAAGATAAACGAAATTGCATTAAAGTATAGGTTCGAGTTCTAATGAAAAAAGAAATTAAAGCATATTTTAAAAATCATCCTTCTGTTAAAATTAAATCAAGAGAGTTGGCAAAACATTTTGGTATTCAAGAAGAATATGCATATGCTGAACTTAAACATACCTTACACAAATTAACAGAAGAAGGTTACCTTGAAAAAATAGGTAAACGATTCTCATTAATTAATCTTGCATCAAATAAATTGATAGGAACTGTACAAATTGTTAATGATGGCGATTATGGATTTATATTATTGAAAAATGGCGATTTCAAATCTGATGTTTTTGTAGCCGGTAAAAATCTATCTACCGCATTTGATGGTGACACCGTTGAAATTAAATTACTTTCTAAAAAGAGTGGAAAAAGTATTGAAGGACAAGTTGTAAATATTATCGAACGTGCACATCAAGAAATAGTTGGAATTCTCAAAAAAAGTAATTCTTTCTTTATTGTCTTCCCCGATAATAAAAAAATACACCGAGATATTTATGTAGCAAAAGAAAATCTGAATAATGCAAATATCGGTGATAAAGTAGTTGTCAGTGATATCAAATGGATTTCTCAAGATCTGAATCCTGAAGGAAAAGTTATAGAGATACTAGGTAAATCCGGAATGTATGATACCGAGATTGCCTCCATAGCACGTGAATTAAAATTACCTTATAAATTTCCTGAAGAGGTTATAAAACAAGCAGAAAATATATCTGAAACTATACCCGAAAAGGAAATTTTAAACCGTCTCGATTTACGAGATAAAATTGTTTTTACAATTGATCCAGATGATGCAAAAGATTTTGATGATTCTGTTTCTATCGAAGAATTAGAAAATGGCAACTATTTATTGGGCGTACATATAGCAGATGTTGGGCATTATGTCCACAGTAATAACCATATTTATAAAGAAGCATACAAAAGAGGTACTAGTGTTTATTTGGTTGGTAAAGTAATTCCAATGTTGCCGGAACATTTATCAAATGTTATCTGTTCCCTTGTTCCCAACAAAGATAGATTAACATTTTCAGTAATAGTAGAAATTACTCCAACCGGTAAAATTCTTTCACGGGAAATCAAAAAAACAATTATTAACAGTAAAAGAAGATTTACATATGATGAAGTACAAAAAATAATAGATAACGGTGAGGGTGAATTTTACGATAAAATTTCAATTTTAAACCAGATTGCAAAAAAATTAAGAGCTAAAAGAATTAAAAAAGGAAGTATAAACTTTTACACACCTGAAGTTGTCTTTAAATTAGATAATTTAGGGAAACCGGTTGATATCAAAATTAAAGAGGTGAGGGAAAGTCATAATTTAATTGAAGAAATGATGTTAATGGCTAATCAAATTGTTGCAGAAGAATTTAATCCGGTAAAGAACAAAGAAGTAATCCCTTTTGTTTATAGAATACATGATGTGCCTGATAAAGATAAACTATTTGAATTTGCACGATTCGTTAAATCATTAGGTTATTCATTTGATCCTAATTCTTCTAATAAATCTAAACAGTTTCAGCAGATTTTAAATAGTGTTGAAGGGACCGAAGAAGAAGCCGTTGTAAATGAAATTGCAATAAGATCTATGGCAAAAGCTATTTATTCAACTAATAATATTGGTCACTATGGATTAGGTTTTAAAGATTATACACATTTTACATCACCAATAAGAAGATTCCCGGATTTGATAGTTCATAATTTATTATTTAGTAAAATACAAAAGAAAGTAGAGAAAAATTTATCCATAGAAGAATTGGAAGAAATTTGCAATCATTCGTCTGCCCAAGAAAGGAATGCTGTAAATGCTGAGAGACTTTCGGTAAAATTGAAACAAATTGAATATTTGCAAGGTAAAGTAGGTCAGGAATTTCATGGTGTTGTATCCGGACTAACAAATTTTGGAATTTTTATCGAGCTCAGTCATACACTGGCAGAAGGAATGATTAGACTACGCGATCTTGAAGATGATTACTACATTTATGATGAAAAAAATTACACTATTACCGGAAAGAGAACCGGTAGAAAGATAAGATTGGGTGATAAAGTTAATGTTAAGCTTGCAAGAGTGAATGTAGAAAAAAGAGAAATTGATTTTGTGCTACTCTGAAATTATTAGTTTTAAAAATGAAGGTGGATTATGAAAAAGATTTTATTATTTGTTCTGCTACTAACTTCTGCAGTTAATATTTCTGCACAATTTGGTCAGAATAAAGTTCAATATAAAGATCTTGATTGGTTTTATATACAAACAAAACATTTTGATATTTTCTTTGCAGACGGTGGTGAAAAGATAGCAGAATTTACTGCTGCTGTAGTTGAAGATGCTTTATCAAATCTTCAAAAAGATATGAACTATCAAATTAATAACCGTATATCTTTAATTGTATATAATTCCCATAATGATTTTCAAGAAACAAATGTTACTGATGAATACACTGGTCAAGGTGTGGGAGGATTCACAGAGCCATTTAAAAACAGAGTTGTGTTCCCTTTCGAAGGATCATATCAAAAATTTCAACATGTAATTTATCATGAATTAGTGCATGCTGTTATGCAAGACATGTATTATGGCGGTTCAATACAAAATGTAATTTCTAGAGGTATAACTCTGCAGCTGCCTCACTGGTTTATGGAAGGATCTGCAGAATATCTTTCACAAGGTTGGGAAACTAACACAGATATGTTTATACGCAACGCAATTATCAGTGAATCTTTGCCTGATATTAATCAACTTTCAGGTTATCTTGGTTATAGAGGAGGTCAATCTGTATTCAAATATATCTCCGATACATATGGGAGGCAAAAGATTGGAGAGCTGATTAATAAAATTCAAGCACATGGATCGTTTGAAACTGCATTAAAATCAAGTATTGGAATTGATCTTGAACAGTTAAGTGAGAGATGGAAAAAAAGTTTGAAGAAACAATATTGGCCTGAGATTGCAACACGAGAAGATCCCGATGTATTTGCAAAACGATTAACAAATAATAAAAAATCAATCGGATTTTATAATACTAGCCCAGCTATTTCTCCTCAAGGGGATAAAATTGCATTTATCTCTGATAGAGATATTTATTTAGATGTGTATATAATGGATGCAAATGATGGCAAAGTATTAAAAAAAATTGTTGAGAGTGGTAAAACATTCGATTTTGAAGAATTGAATTTACTCCATCCTTCACTATCGTGGTCTCCTGATAATAAAAAAATAGCGTTATCATCAAAAAGCGGTGGTTACGATGTTATTACAATTATTGATACAGAAACAGAGGAAAGCTACAATCTCCCCTTTCAATTTTTAGGAATTGAATCAGTTAATTGGTCCCGTGATGGTGAAAAGATTGCTTTCAATGGTCATAATTCAAATCAATCGGATATTTATATTTATAATCTAACAACAGAAACACTAGATAATTTAACCAACGATATTTTTAGTGATTTTGATCCAGTATGGTCTTCCGATGGAAGTAAGATAATTTTTTCATCAGACCGTGGAGAATATTTAAATGAAAAAATGTTAGATATAGACTTTATGATGAATAACCATAACTACACACAACTTGATCTTTATCTAATAGAAACAGAATCCAGAAATATAAAACGAGTAACAAACTGGAAGCTGAGTAATGAAAGAGCCTCGGCATTTTCACCTGATGGTAATAATATTATTTTTATTTCTGATAGGAACGGTATAAATAATATTTATAGAAAATCAGTAACAATAAAAGAAGGTGAGTCACTAGAAGAAATCAAAGCGGTTCCACTCACAAATTCGATTAGTGAACTATCCCATTTATCAGTTTCCTACGATGGTAAGAAAGTTGTTTTTTCTGCATTGTATGATATGGGTTATAATATTTTTATGATTAATAATCCCTTTGAAGCTACAGTAAAATCAGATTCTTTAGAGCCTACAAATTATATGGCAAACTTGATAAAGAATTCACGTGAAGAACCAAAATTATTTTTTGACGATACTCCAAAACAATTAGTTGATACAATAACAATAGCTAAGATAGAAGAACCAGTTGCAGATTCCACCAATCAAAACAGAACAATTTTTACCGGGCAGTATGAATCCGACGAAGAAGCTAAATATGATTCCACACAAGCCGATTACAGCAGATATGTTTTTGGTGCAACAGATGCTGATAACGACAGTGTTCGGATTGAAAGAAGAAACCAGTTATTTAGTGAAAAATTAGACAAGAACGGAAATTTTTTAGTTAATAGATATAAGACAAATTTTTCACCTGATCTCATTTATGCCAATGCCGGCTATAGTACTCTTTATGGATTGTTAGGAACAACAGTACTTTCATTTAGTGATGTACTTGGTAATCATCGTTTGATTGGTATAACAAGCTTACAAGTCGATATTAAAAATAGTGATTATGGATTGGCTTATTATTATTTAAAAAATAGAATGGATTTTGGTTTTGAAGCTTTTCACATGGCAAGATTTTTATACAAAACTGGCTATTATGGTTCAGAACTTTATAGATTCAGAAATTTAGGAATAGTTGCTTTCACCAGTTATCCATTAAATCGTTTTTATAGAATTGATGGATCCTTAAGCTATATGAGTGTTACATCAGAAAACTTAGATAATATTTCAGTTCCATCAGATAAAGCAACTTACATAGTTCCGTCACTTAGTTTTGTTCATGATAATGTAATGTGGGGCTATACATCCCCAATAGAAGGGACACGATATAAGTTATCCGCATTTGGAAATCCAGGTATTAGTAACTCTAATCAGAGTTTTTATTCATTGGTTTGGGATTACAGAACTTACATGCGCTTCTGGTTTGACAATGCTTTTGTGATGAGATTATCAGGGGGTTATTCCGGTGGTGCTAATCCCCAAAGATTTTTCCTTGGAGGTACAGATAATTGGATAAATAGAAATTTTGCGACAAATGATATTCCGGTAGAAAATGCATCAGATTTTGCTTTCTTAACACCGGCAATGCCTTTAAGAGGATATGATTACGCAGAACAAATTGGTTCAAAGTATTCCTTACTTAATTTGGAATTAAGAATGCCTTTAATAAGATATCTGCTTACTGGTCCCCTTCCGTTATTCTTCCAAAATATATTAGGAACTGTTTTCATTGATGCCGGTTCGGCTTGGGATGACACAAAGAAATTACAATTCTTTACTAAAGATGAATTTGATAATGTTGTTACAAAAGATTTATTAATTGGTACTGGTATAGGTTTAAGAGTTTATATGCTATTCTTATGGCGATTGGATGTTGCATGGAAATACAACATTGATAAATTCTCTCAACCGAGATATTATCTTTCAATTGGTTTAGATTTCTAATTTGTACCCCGATTTTCAATCGGGGTTTATTTTTTATCAGATTTGTCTGAGTTCGATTTTACTTCCTTTATAGATGATTCAGTTTTACTATCACTTTTTTTAACCGAATCTTTTTTTTCATGTTTAGTAGAATTTAATTTATAATCTGTATGATAGAATCCGCTCCCTTTGAAAATTGGTCCTGAACCAGCACCAATTAGTCTTTTCAGATTTCCTTTACATTTAGGACAAGTTTTTAGTGGTGCTTCAGTAATACTTTGAAACACTTCAAAAAAGTAACCACAATCCATACATTTATATTCATATGTAGGCATACAATATCCCTTGAATAATTTTAAACAATAATAGAATTAATTAAGAATCTATTTTAATAAACTATTTTTTTGCATATTGATAGTATAAAAATAAAAAAATATGCATAATAAAATTAAATTCATCCCTATTTTGATATTATTTGCAAGTGCTTGTTTAGATTACACTCAAGTTACTACAATTAAAACGGATAACTCTGGAAATATGTTCATTCATTACTGGATGAAATGGGATTCTCCAAAAGATTCTTTAATTATTGAAAATCTTGGAATTTTTATACAAGATTCTGTGTATAAAGAATTTTCATCGGAATATAGTTCAATTAAAAACGTTGAAGTTTACAAAGATTATAATGATAGTACAATACATGCAAAAGTTGATCTAGATTTTGAAAGTTTGGATTCATTAAATACAACTAATGCTTTCAAGGGATCAGAATTATCAATAAAAGAAGGTGAAAAGAATACAAAAATATTTTCACAATTTATTCAACCAATTGCAACCGGATTTGGAATTGAAAGCAAAAATTTCTCACTTACATATATCTATTATCTCCCCGGAGAAATACTAAACCATAATGCAACTGAAAGTTCCCGTAACAAATTAACCTGGAAATATACACTGGATGAAATAGGCACTGGTAAATATATTACAGCAACATACAGACCATTTAAGCTGAAAGAAACTCCAACTTTTATCTACTATTGTGCACTATTTGTTTTAGTTATCGTAATAATTTTCGTATTCAGTAAGCGGTTTAAATAAAAATAGAGCTGTAAGTCTTTACAAATCATTAAGTTGACTAACCTTCTTATATTCTTTATATTTGGCGACTATTTTTTACATATACTAAGAATTTTAAGATTTGGAACGCGAACCATTAATATTTTCTGGTAATTCAAGCATAGAATTAACTTCTAAAATCTGTAATTATTTGAAGTTACCTCAAGGCAAGATAGACCTAAAAAGGTTCAGTGATGGTGAAATTTGGGTAAAGTATATGGAAAATATCCGTGGTAGGGATATTTTCATTGTCCAATCCACGCATCCACCAGCAGAAAATTTAATGGAATTGCTGATAATGATTGATGCTGCTAAACGTGCATCAGCTAAACGTATAACTGCGGTGATCCCTTATTTCGGTTATGCTAGACAAGATAGAAAAGATCAGCCTAGAGTTTCAATTACTTCAAAGTTAATTGCAAATTTAATTACTGTTGCTGGTGCAGATAGAGTTATTACAATGGACCTCCATGCAGCACAAATTCAGGGATTTTTTGATATCCCATTTGATCATTTATATGCATCACCAGTATTTACTGTTTTATTCAAAAATAAAATTGATAATCTGGCAATTGTTTCACCCGATGTTGGAGGAATTAAATTAGCAAGATCATATGCCGGCAGATTAGAAGCAAGTCTTGTTGTTATGGATAAAAGACGTCCGAAACATAATATATCGGAAGTAATGCATATAATTGGTGAGGTAAAAGATAAAAATGTTTTAATTGTAGATGATCTTATTGATACCGGCGGTACATTTGTATCAGCAGTAAAAGCACTCAAAGATAACGGGGCAAAAAATATATATGGTGCTGTTACTCATCCGCTTTTATCCGGTGAAGCAGTACAAAGGATTGATGAGAGTGAATTAGATACACTATACGTAACAGATAGTATTCCACTAAAAGGAATTACATCTAAAAAAATAATAGTAAGATCTGCATCGGAATTATTTGCAGAAGCAATTATCCGTTCGAACATTAATGAATCAATCAGCTCGTTGTTCGAAAATGATAAAGATAAAATTTAAGAAGATTATTAGGAGTTATTAAGCAATGTCAGAAATAAGTATTCAGGCAAAAAGAAGAACAATCAGCACTAATGGAACCGTGAAAGGTTTAAGAAGAGAAGGTAAACTTCCCGGTATTTATTATGTTAAAGGTGAAGAGCCGATTCCAATAACTGTAGAAGAAAAAGCTCTTAAACCATTAGTTTATACTTCAAAAACACATATCATTGATTTAATAATAGATGATAAAGAAACTAAAAAAAGTATTTTGAAAGATGTACAGTTCGATCCATTAACTGATCGAATCGTTCACTTTGATTTACTCGGAATTTCATTAGATAAAGAAATTGAAATTGAAGTTCCGGTAATGCTTGAAGGACAAGCAAAAGGAATCAAAGATGGTGGTATTATTCAGCACACCATGCATAAATTATTGGTTTCTTGTTTACCGGGAAATATTCCGCAGCATATTGCTTTAGATATTTCAAATCTTGGTATTGGAGATTCAATACACGTTGGAGATTTATCTTTAGACAATGTAAAAATACTTAATAATCAAGATGTAGTTATTGTAGCTGTTGTAGTACCGAGATCTGTTGTTGAAACCCCAACTGTGGAAGCCGCTGCTGTTGAAGAAAAAGCAGAACCAGAAGTTATTAGTAAAGGTAAAACTACAGAAGAAGAGGAATAATCTAATTTGCGTGCAGTATTCGGATTAGGTAATCCTGGGTTAAAGTATAAATTAACAAGACATAATATAGGATTTTTAGTTCTCGATTCTTTTTCTGAAAAATACAAATTAGAATTCCACCCATCAAAAGGTGATTATTATTATTCGGAAGGTTCATTTGAGTCTTCCGAATTTTTTTTGATTAAACCTACTACATTTATGAATTTAAGCGGATTATCTGTTATTGATTTCTTAAATGAATATGAAATTAATCTTCATGATCTACTTGTTGTTGTTGATGATGTAAACTTAGAGTTAGGGAAAATCAGAATAAGAAAATTAGGCGGTGATGGCGGGCATAATGGATTGAAATCGATTATTTATCATTTACAAAACGAAAGTTTCCCCCGTTTAAGAATTGGTGTTGGCAATAATTCAACTAATACTGAACTAGCCGATTATGTGCTAGAAAAATTTTCTAAAAATGAATTAGAAACTTTGAAAGAAAGTATTGAATTCAGTGTTGAGTTAATAGAAAAATTTATTACTGGCGGTTTTAAAAATATGTCAGAGCATTACAGTAAAAAATTTCATATTAAAAAAAATAATATTGATAATAATGAAGAGCTAAATTAGGAGATATCAATGAGTTGGCTCATATACATAATCCCTCTCTTTGGTTTGATGGCATTAATTTATTCATATTGGAAGAACAATTGGATTTCAAAACAAGATCCCGGTTCAGAAAAAATGATTGAGATTGCTAATCACATTAAGGAAGGTGCAATTGCATTCTTAAAAACAGAATATAAAATTTTAGTTGTGTTTGTTTTAGCAATTGGAATAATACTAGGAATTTCAAATAGCGGCAGAACAGATTCCTCGTGGTTAATAGCTGTATCATTTGTAGTTGGAGCTTTTTGTTCAGCACTTGCCGGATATTTAGGTATGATAGCTGCAACAAAAGCTAATGTAAGAACCACAAATGCTGCAATTAAAGGATTAGGACCAGCTTTAGAAATTGCTTTTTCAGGTGGTTCTATAATGGGTATGAATGTAGTTGGTTTAGGAATTCTCGGTTTAGGTTTACTCTTTTTATTATACTCAAGTTTGTGGAATCCAGAAAATTTATTTGATCTTGGAATAATTATAAATGTGATTTCTGGTTTTTCTCTTGGTGCATCTTCAATTGCATTATTTGCACGCGTAGGTGGAGGAATTTATACCAAAGCTGCCGATGTAGGTGCTGATTTAGCCGGTAAAGTTTATGAAGGTATTCCCGAAGATGATCCGCGTAACCCAGCCGTAATTGCTGATAATGTGGGTGATAATGTCGGCGATGTGGCTGGTATGGGTGCCGACTTATTTGAATCGTATGTTGGAGCTATAATCGGAACAATGGTGTTAGGTGCAATCTTTGCAAGTCCAGAAGTTCCACAAATTGGTTTAGAAGCAGTAATACTTCCATTATTATTAGCTGGTGCTGGAATTGTTTTTTCAATTATTGGAGCATTATTTGTAAAAGTAAAAGAAGGTGGTAATCCTCAGAAAGCACTTAATACCGGAGAATTTTTAGCAGCCGGACTAATGATAATTGCTTCATATTTTATTATAACAAATATCTTACCTGATAAGTGGACATTTGAAGGATTTATTTATACTAATCTCGGGATTTTTTATGCTACACTAATTGGCTTGGCATCAGGTGTATTAATCGGAATAGTAACTGAATATTATACTAGTACAGATAGAAAACCAGTTTTTAATATTGCAAATCAATCTATTACAGGTGTAGCAACAAATATTATTAGTGGACTCGGTGTTGGAATGATGTCTACTGCAATACCAACAATAATTATAGCTATGGGAATTATCGGATCTTTCTATTTTGCAAATTTATATGGAATTGCAATTGCTGCATTAGGAATGTTATCAACAACTGGAATACAATTAGCTGTTGATGCTTACGGTCCAATTTCAGACAATGCCGGTGGAATTGCAGAAATGTCCGAATTACCAAAAGAAGTAAGAGAAAGAACTGATAAATTAGATGCTGTTGGAAATACAACTGCTGCAATCGGTAAAGGATTCGCAATAGGTTCTGCTGCTCTAACTGCATTAGCATTATTTACAGCTTATATGCATCAAGCCAATATTAAAGTTATTGATATTGCCAAACCAGTAATTATGGGCGGTGTTTTCGTTGGAGCAATGCTTCCCTTTTTATTTTCGGCATTAGCTATGAATGCTGTTGGAAGAGCTGCTCAACAAATGATTATAGAGGTCGGCCGTCAATTCAGAGAAATAAAAGGATTAAGAGAAGGAACCGCTAAAGCGGAATATTCGAAATGTGTAGAAATATCTACAAAAGCCGCAATTAAAGAAATGATTATACCTGGTGTTATGGCTGTAATTATTCCAGTTATTATTGGGTTTATAAGCAAAGAAATGTTAGCCGGATTATTAGGAGGAGTTACAGTTTCGGGTGTATTATTGGCAATTTTCCAATCAAATTCTGGCGGTGCGTGGGATAATGCAAAGAAATTAATAGAAAGCGGCATTGAGATTGAAGGATTTACTTATGTAAAAGGGTCAGACGCCCACAAAGCAGCCGTTGTTGGCGATACAGTAGGTGATCCGTTTAAGGATACGTCTGGACCGTCGCTCAATATTCTGATTAAATTGATGTCCGTAGTCTCATTAGTTATTGCGCCGCTAATTAAATAATCTTATTTTTACCGGTCAAAAATATTTAATAACCCTGTCTTTCCTAATCAGGAAAGGCCTAACGTCCATAGGGAGGTGAAGTAATGAAGTTCAGAACGTATGAGAGTGTTGTTATAATTAATGCAGCTCTCGAAGATGATCAAATCGATTCAACAATAGCCCGCCTACAAGAATCAATCACATCACACGGTGGAGAAATAATTGAAATTGAAAAATGGGGTCGTAAACGCCTTGCTTATCCTATCCAAAAAGCAAAAAGCGGTTATTATGCAATTTTCCGTTTCAATGCACCTACAGAATTAATTTCCACTGTGGAAAGAAATTACAGATTAGACGAAAATATTATCCGTTATTTAACTATCGTATTAGATAACGAAGCACTTAAAGCAATAGCTAAACAAAAAGAATCTTCAAAAGCAGCTGCAGAATTAATGCAAACAGAAGATCAATCTAATAATCAAAGTAAAGAATAAATTAATTAGTCATTAAGGGAGGTTACGATGGCTGAACTAAAGATGCCAGAACTTAACAGTGTTATAGTTGCCGGAAATTTAACAAAGGATCCAGTTTTTAGACAAACATCTAATAATACTCCGGTAGTTAATTTCCACATTGCGGCTAACAGAAGATATAAAGATAGCAGCAATCAATGGCAAGAAGATGTTTGTTATGTAGGTGTTGTTGCATGGAATAAACTTGCTGATAGCTGCAGAGATAGACTTAAAAAAGGAAGTGCTGTTTTAATAGATGGTGAATTACAAAGCAGAACTTTTAAAACTGAAGATGGCAAAAATAGGACAGTGGTTGAAATAAAAGCTAAAAGAATCCAATTCTTAAATAAATTCAGTAAAACACAAAGCAATGGTGAAGGTGATGTTGTTGTTGAATCCGACGAAGCTGATTATGAAGACAACACCTTCGATAAATTTTTAACAGATGAAGAATCTGACTTAATGAAGGATAATAAATAATGAGAAACGCACCAAGAAATAATAATAGAAATGGTGGCATTAAGACAACCAAAAAAGTTAAAAGGGTTATAAATAGTTATATAGACTATAAAGACTCGAAACAACTCCAAAAGTTTTTAACTGACCAAGGGAAAATAATTCCAAGAAGAATAACCGGACTCAGTGCGAAACAACATCGTGAGTTAGTTACAGCAATAAAAAGAGCCCGCCATTTGGCAATTCTGCCATATGTTTCAGAAGCAGTTAAGTAATTAGGAGCTAAAGAAATGAAAGTAATTTTAAGAAAAAATTTCGATCAGCTTGGTAAGATTGGTGAAATTGTAAATGTAAAAGACGGTTATGCTAGAAATTACCTGATCCCAAGACAGATTGCATATCAAGCTACTGCCGGAAATATTCGTGCACTTGAAGAAGAGAAAAAACAAATATTAAAGAAAGAAGCAAAAGAACTTGAAGCTGCCCAAAGAATTGCAGCCGAACTCGAAAAAGTTTCGATAACAATTCCAGTTACTGTTGGTGAAGAAGATAAAATTTTTGGTTCCGTTACGAATCAAATGATAGCCGATGCACTGAAAGAAAAAGGTCATGATATTGACAAGAGAAAAATTGAAATTACTGAACCGATTAAATCACTCGGCATTTACAGTGTATCAATTAAACTTCATCCAAGTGTTAGTGCTATTGTTAAAACTTGGGTTGTAAGAGAATAAATTATTAAGCCGGTTTATCCGGCATTTTATTATTACTTAAACAGAAAATTCTAACAACTAAAATTAAGATAAGTAATGAAAGAATTAAGATTTAGATTGATATTAATTATCGGTGCTATAGCTCTTAGTCTTTACCTACTCTACCCTACCTATCAAGATTATAAGAACAATAATGAAGTTACTGAAACTTTATCTACTCTTGAGGATAGTGTAAAAAAGAGCAATCCTGATATTTCGTCTGTTGAACTTAAAGAATTTATCCAGAACAAAAAGGATAGTATTTTAATAAGTAATCCGGATTATAGAAGCGCCAGAGAAAAAAGAATAAAGTTAGGTCTGGATTTGCAAGGTGGTATGTATTTAGTGATGGAAGTTAATACTGCTAAATTATTAGAAAGATTAGCTAAAGATCCGGATAATCAATTCACTGAGTTGTTAAAATCTGCAGAAGCTGAATCAAAAATATCCGATGAAAATGTTGTTTCTATTCTTGCTAGAAAAATGCAAGAACGCAGTATGAGAATGAGCAGATATTTTGGCACAATAAGAGAAGACGATACTGACATAATCAGCAGATTAATGCAGCAAGAATCTGATGCCGTTACACGTGCAATTGAAATTATTAGAAATCGTGTTGATCAATATGGTGTATCAGAACCGAGCATTCAAAAACAAGGATCAAGAAGAATTGTAATAGAATTACCGGGTATTGCTCGTGAAGAAGAAGCAAGAAGATTACTTCAAGGAAGAGCTTTATTAGAATTTAAACTTGTTAAAGATGCTAATATTGCTATTCCAATAATGAACAGAATTGATGAAGTTCTCGCCGGAAAAACTAATGATTCACTTGGAGTTGATACTACCAAAACTGCCGCAGATACAACTAAGAATTTAACCGAAGAACAATTCAAAAAAGAACATCCATTTTTTGCAATTGTAAGACTTATTGATCCGCAAGGACAAATTGCCGATGCATTTGTAAAAGAATCGGATAAAGTTTTATTGAGTAACTATCTGCAAAGACCTGAAGTAAAAAATGTATTACCTGATAATGTTGAGTTCGTTTACGAAGCAAAACCAGAAGTTGGTGATGACGGTTCGCAATATTACCGTACTTACATGGTAAATAAAACTGCTGAGCTTACCGGAGGAGTAATTGTTGATGCACAAGCTAATATTGATCCAACAACTTCCTCTCCAATAGTAACAATGCAGATGAATTCAGAAGGTTCAAGAGAATGGGCAAGGATAACCGGTGCTAATGTTGGTAAAAGATGTGCAATTGTTTTAGATGGTGTTGCATATTCTGCACCTGTTATTCAAGGCAAAATTCCGACCGGCAATTCACAAATTAGCGGTATGCCGAATTTAGATGAAGCTAAACTTCTTGAAATAGTTTTAAAAGCCGGTGCTCTGCCAGCACCAGTTGATATTATTGAAGAAAGAACTGTCGGCCCATCTTTAGGGCAAGATTCTGTTAGTCAAGGTTTCAATTCCGCATGGATCAGTTATTTGATAATTGCAATATTTATGGCGTTCTATTACAAAAAAGCTGGTACTTTCGCCGATACTGCACTTGTAGTTACTATTTTATTATCAGTTGGAGTACTTGCAGCATTTAATGCAACTTTAACTCTCCCAGGTATAGCCGGTATAGTATTAACAATGGGTATGGCTGTTGATGCAAACGTTCTTATTTATGAAAGAATACGAGAAGAATTAGCAACCGGTAAAACTGTTAAAGCAGCTGTTGATGCCGGATTCAAAATTTCTTTTTCAGCAATTATAGATTCAAATATAACAACTCTTTTAACCGGAATAATTTTGTATCAATTCGGAAGCGGTCCAGTTCAAGGTTTTGCATTAACTCTTATGATCGGTATTGTTACCAGTTTATTCAGCCAGTTAGTACTGGTTCGTGTTTTATTTGATTATATGCTGATCAAAGGTTACAAAATTAATGTTGGTTAATTTTTAGGAGAATAATAGATGCGAATTTTTGAGAATATTAATATTGATTTCATGGGTAAACGTACTACGTTTTTCCTTGTCTCTTCTGCTTTAATTTTAATCGGCTTGATAAATATTTTGGTTAGAGGTTTATCTTTTGGAATTGATTTTAAAGGTGGGACTGAAATTGCACTACAGTTTGAAAAACCGATTGAAATCGGTTATGTGAGAGATCAAATTGAAATGATTGGTCTTGGCGATGTTGAAGTAAAAACTTTTGGCGGCACTACCGGAATTTTACTTAGAACCGAATTACAGGAAATCCCTCAGGAAATTCTTCCTCAAGTTAAATCTAAAATTGAAACTTTAATCGATAACATTGCGCCCGGAATTGTTAAAACTGTAGTGGATTCATCAAGCAATTATATAACATATTCTTTCCCTGATGCACAAACTGCTGATATTATCAGTAATAATTTATTTTTAGCCGGATTTCAAACATCAAAAGTTATTGATGATCCTCAAGATAAATCCGTAATGATCCGTTTAGGAATTTCTGATTGGATTAAAGATAACTTATTAGAAAAATTCAGCGATAATAAATTCACAGTTTTAAAAGAAGATAAAGTTGGTCCAAAGGTTGGACAAGAACTTAAAAAAGATGCTGTTGTTGCAGTTGTACTTTCATTGATTGTTATTTTAATTTATATCGGATTTAGATTTAAATTCACTTTTGCTGTTGGAGCAGTAATTGCATTATTTCATGATGTTTTGATTACACTTGGATTATTTGCTCTATTATATGGTGTTATTCCCGGATTGAATTTAGAAATTACGATAACTGTTCTTGCAGCATTTTTAACATTAATTGGTTACTCGATTAATGATACAGTGGTTGTATTTGATCGTGTTCGAGAACATTTGAAAATTCACAAGACACTGCCGCTTGAAGAAAATATGAATAAAGCTATCAACAAAACATTCAGTAGAACAATTATCACCGGTCTTGCTACAATATTCAGCATTATAATATTGCTGATTTTTGGCGGAGAAGTTCTAAGAGGTTTTGCGTTTGCATTATTTGTTGGAATGATAGCCGGAACCTATTCATCAGTATTCGTTGCAAGCGCATTTGTTCTTGAAATGGCAAATAGAACTAATAAAAAAGTTGAATTTTAATTGATTAAAATATGAGTAATAAAAAATCCCGCTATTACGGGATTTTTTATTACTATTAATTAAACATTTTCAATTTTTAGTACAACATAAGTAATATCATCATACTGATGCGTTTTTCCTCTGAATGAATCAAGTTCATTTAACAATTTTTTCCCTATCATCTTACAATCATTTTCATAATTACGTACCAGGATTTGTTTCAGTTTTTCAAATCCAAAAAGTTCATTTGATGAATTCATTAATTCTGTGACACCATCTGAGAAAAAGAAGAATAAATCACCATTATTAAGTTCAATTTCAATTTCTTCTAATGAACCGGCGAATACATCGCCTTTATCAAGACCAACCCCAACTCCACCCGGTTGGTAAAGCTCAAATAAATTTTTATTAATTCTTACCATTGGTGTGTGCCCGGCTCTGCTAATTTTTATAGTCTTTTTATCTAAATCTATAAAAGCTAAAGTAATAGTGATAAACCAATTTTTTTCAATCTCTGCAAAAATTCTTTTATTTATCTCGGTTAAAATTTCTTTGGGTGATTTATCAATTTCGCAATAAAGCCGAATCATAGTCTGCAATTTGGACATATAAAATGAAGCACTAAGTCCTTTACCGGAAACATCTCCAATTACAATAAATAATTTTTTATCGGAGATTTGAATTAAATCATAATAGTCACCACCCACATGCATAGCTGGTATCATAAGACCGAAAAGATCAATTCCTTTAATCTGAGGAAATAATTTAGGCAGAAGACTCTCTTGCATTTTTCTTGCATTTTCTAGATCACGTTCCATCTTCTGTTTATCAACTTCCGATTCATAGAGTCTTGAATTTTCAATTGAAAGTGCGGTTTGACTGGCAGCTGATAATAATAGTTCAATGTCTTTCCCGTTAAATTGAGAACCGGAATATTTTAATCCGAATAGAATTAATCCTATTACTTTTGATTTTATAATTAAGGGAATCACTGTATATATTTCTTCATCTAGCAATAATGTTAAGCGCCCATTAATAAGATGTTTAAAGTCCTGACGTTCAATAAATGGCTTTCTTCCAAAAGAATTTTGTTCAAGAAAATATTTTTCAATAGCACCGTTCTCATCAACAATTCTCAAATCAGGATTATAAAAACCTTGCTGTCTTACCAATGAATATGCTTTTTCAGTTCCATTATTGTTAATCATAAGTCCAAAATGAGAAAGTTTTAAAGACTTCACAAATAATTGCTGTGTTGAATCTAATATATTATCAAAACCTACGATAGAAGCAACATCACCGCTGAATTTTAAGAGACTTTTTTGGAATGTGAATTGTTCGGGATAAAATTTTTCTGTGAGCAGATCCTGAAATTTATCTTTGGTTGATTGAAAAACCATCGCAAAGATTACAAAAATAATTCCAGCAACGATGCCCTGATATTCATCACTAAATGCAGCACCAACACTTTGTCCTATAACATAAATAAAAATGAAATAGACCCCGGCTAAAGTAGCTGTAGCTAATCCATAAACTATAGTATTTTTAATTACATCACTTACATCCATAAGTGAATAACGGAAAATTGAATATCCAAAAGCAATTGGAAGAAGTGCAATCAAAATAATTGGGGTGAAAAATTCTGGATTGTTAAAAATTAATCCGGCAATGGCACCGGCAATAAAATATGTATAGATCAAAGAAAGTACACCAACTACATATGCTATTAGAATAATAAAAATTGGTGTTCTGGCATTTTTAGTATTGAGATGTAAGTAATTTATAAATAAAAGAACCAACCCAACTAATAATCCTATACCGATAAAAAATGCAATGATATTAAAGAATCTATTATAAAAAGTACTATCGCGAAGTATATAACCAAAATATATTTTTAATCCCAATGTTAATAGAAATGTAAAAACTGCTGTATAATAAAGATTTTTAGGAAACCATTTCTTACTAACAAATCCGTAATCTTTTGGAAATATTGAAAAGAAATGGAACAACATAAATGGTATGAAAACTCCGCTGAAATGAATTAAATTTTCAACAGTTAAAAATAAAGGAATATTTCGTACAACCGGATTATCAACAACTTCACCGCGGTATAATAAACTTATCATTGAATAAAGAACAAATAAGAGTCCGAGTTTGTAAAATATTCTTTGTGTTCTCCCTTCCGGTTTTGCCATAAAAACTACAAAGCCAACAATTAACCATAACGATGAAAGGAGAGTTAAGGCTAATCCTTGAAAATTTATTAATTTTTTTACAAGTATCGGTGTATCAAAAATCCTTTCACCACGTTTGATAGTATAGGTAGCGTAATCCCCTTTTTGAACCTTATCTAAAATCTGTGTAGCAACAAAAGTATTTTTAGTACTTTTACCATCAATTGCTAATAGCTGATCACCATCACGAATACCGGCATTCCAGGCAACACCATCAACTTTTACCTGAGTAATAAAAACTGCTGAACTATCACTTTTTACTTTTTCGGGTAACCACAAACATTCATCATTTGATTGGGCTGTAACACTAAATATGAAAATAAAATTTGTAAAGCATATTAACATGAATAAAATTGTAATAGCAATTACAAATTTCAATCGGTGTTTTATCCAAAACTTTTTAAGTGAATTTTTCATTATTTAACCTTCAGAACCAAGCAAGTAATATCATCACTTTGTTCTGCATCTATAGTATATTCATATACAGCACGTTTAATTGCATCTAGTATTTGTTCAGGAGAATTTTCAGCTTCTTTTAATACAATATTTTCAAGATACTCATCAGAAAATTCTTCATTTTTAATATTCATTGCCTCTGTAATTCCATCAGTAAACATTACAATTGTATCACCGCTATTTAATTTTATAGTTTCCGATATATAAGGTATTGTTGTAGGTAAAACACCTAAAATCATCCCTCCCTTCTTTAACTTATTAATCTTGCCATTATAGACGTGCAAAGGGGGATTATGTCCGGCATTTACATAAGTAAACTCATTTTTTGCATTATCAACAATACCCCAAAAAAACGTAATAAAACTTCCAAGAGTAGTATTTTCAGCAACTAAATCGTTCATTAAATTGGTTGCATCTGCAAGGGGAAGCTTTTGTTTGCAAATTGATTTCAAAAATGCTTGTAAATTTGCCATTAATAATGCTGCCGGTACACCTTTACCTGATACATCAGCAACTGCAATAAGTACTTTATCACTATCCAGTTTAACTATGTCGTAATAATCACAACCCACCATTCTCGCTGAAAGATTATAAGCAGCTAGTTCAACATTAGAAAATTGAGGTATTTTTTTAGGTAAAAGATTTCTTTGAATATTCCGTGCTATCTCTAAATCTTTTTCTAATCTTTGTTTTTCTAAAGTCTCTTTAAAAAGTCGTGCATTTTCAATTGAAATAATTGCTAAACTTCCAACAGATGAAACAAATTCTATATCAGATCTTGTGTATTGTAAGTTATTTTTCCGTTTGCCTAAAATGATTAATCCTTTTGTTTCATTTTTAATTTGCATAGGAACTACAAGATCAATTCCAATATCTGCAAATACTTTGTAATCACCTACCATTTCATTAGAAGTTATTGGTTTTATAAATTTATTAGCATCGCATTTTTTTAAAGCAATACTCAAACTTTCTTCATCAAATCGATTTTCTAAGAATGATAACTTATATTCATTACAAGTAACAATTGAATATTTGGAAACGAGCATTTGACCAATCAAAGAATAAACAATTAATTTACCAATTGTTTCAGTTTGTAAAATCCCACTGAACTCCTTACTCAAATCGAATAAAGAACTTAGTTGATTTACTTTTGCATCAAGTTCACGGTTAACTTTTTTTAATTTTTCAACTATTAAAGAATTTTCAATTGCTGTAGCACCTATATTTAAGATTGTGTTAAGGAAATCCAAATCTTCTTTTTCGTAAGGTTTATTTGTTAATCTGTTGCCAAGAATCAAAAATCCTTTAACACTATCAAAAGATTTTATCTTTACACAAATAGGAAAATTATTTTGTTTAGCAAATCCATCAACTTTCTCAAAACAATCGGTATCGCTTTCATTTACTGTGGGAAATGAATTAATAATTTCTTTACTAATTCCCTTATTAGAACTAATCTTGAGAAGTCCTTCATCATTAAATAATGCAGCCATTCCTTTTGTAGTGTGAAATTTACTTAGACAAGTAAGCAAGATATTACTTAATGCAAAATTAATGTCAAGACTTGAATTGACTAAGTTGCTGAAATCAACAAGAGCAGCAAAATTTCTTAAGGTTGCGCTATTATCTTGTGTTTGCATCCTTATCTGGGGAGATATTTGACTAAAACCACTTGGTTTTTATTGCCAGTAAGAGTGGAATAATTAACTTCATCCATCAATTTTCGAATTAAATATATTCCTAATCCACCCACTTTTTTCTGTTTATAATATTCAATGATATTAGGTTCGGGAACATTGTTGGGATTAAAATGTTTTCCTTCATCTGTAATAGAAATGGTGAATTTTGTATCCGTATATTTTATTGTAACTGTTATTTCTCCGTCGGGAGAGAAATTATAAGCGTGTTTAATAATATTCGTACACGCTTCATCAACAGCCAAAATAATTTTTCCGATTGTCTCTTCTGAAAAACCGCTTTCTTCTGCAGCTTTTTTTGTAAATGACCGGACAACAGAAAGATTATCAGTTGTACTCTTTACAACAAGCTCTTTTTCAATTTTTTTATTAGCGTAGCTCAAGCTTGACCTTGTAAGTTAAACTTCTGAATTGCTTCTGGTTCTTCTTTGTAGAACTCGTACAAAATCGGGAATCCAAGAAGATCAAAAATGTTATAAACACTTTCTTTCATGTTAGAAAATTTAATATCTCCTTTGTTCTCACGCATTGTTTCAACATATGCCATGAAAACTCCCAATCCGGCACTGCTTATATATTTAAGGTCATTAAAATTGACTACAACCTTAAATTGTTTTTCATCCAGCAGTTTATTGAATACATTTTCAAGTTCCGGTGCGGTGTGGGCATCGAGATACCCTTTTACATCAATCACACTTACGTTACCGACATCACGTAAGTTGACATTGAAATCCGCCATTAATACTCTCCGATTCTTATTAATATTATTATTTCCACTTAAATAAAACTAATGTAATATCATCATGTTGCTGATGATCTTTTGTAAATGTAGTAATTTCTTTCATTAATTCATTAGTTATCTGATCTAAATTTTTACTACGGTTTTGATGAATTATACTTTCGAATCTTTCATAACCAAAATCTTCATCTCTAGCATTTTTGGCCTCGGGAATACCATCCGAATAGAATGCAATAATATCTCCATTCAATAACTTAATTTGCATTTCTTTTAACGTATTTGCAAATCCAGATGAATAGTCCAATCCAATGCCAATACCATTTGGCTGAAGTCTTTCTATCTTTTCATTACTAGATAATATAACCGGCGGATGACCGGCACGTGCAAAATTAATAATTCCATCATTTAAATCTAAAACGCCATAAATTACAGTTACAAAACTCTTTTTATCTAAGCTATCTTTTAATACATCATTCACTTTTACTAAAAGTTCACTCGGTTTTAAAATTATTTTTGATAATGATTCAAAAATACCCTTTACTTCTGCCATAATAAAAGCTGCGGAAATTCCTTTACCCGATACATCCGCAACAACAAACCCAAGTTTATTATTATCAAGATTGAAAAAATCATAATAATCGCCGCCGACTTCAAATGCCGGAATAAACAAAGCAGAAACTTCTAGTTTTTCAGATACCGGAACGTGGTTTGGTAAAATTTTCTTTTGAATATCACGTGCAACATCAAGCTCTTTTTCTAATCTTTCTTTTTCAATTGATTCGGCAATAAGTTTAGCATTTTCTAAAGCAACAGCAGCATAATCTGCAAATGCTTGTAAAGATTTCTTTTCATCTTCATCATAATTAACATTATTTTGACGTGCCGTAAAAAGAAATCCATTTATTTCTTCGTGTACTTTTAATGGTGCTATGGCTAAAGATTTCAAGTCACCCATTACCGATTTAATATCCGAAGTCACAGAATCAAAATAAATTGTTTGAACCCTGACTAATTCACTTTCTTCATTTTCAAGTAAACTTCTTGTTAATTTATCAGCATCTATATATGCAATATTTTTAACAGCACTCAATTCATAATTATTATCTTTCTTTGTAACCAGCCATGCAGAGTAAGAGTTGCACACTTTGGTAGTAATATTCATAACAGTATCAGCTAATTCTTTGAAATCGAAAACTTGAGTGATTAATTTAGTTAGATCCATAAATGATGATGCTTCTTCGGCCTTTCTATCGAATGCTTCTGCTGTTGGTAAATGGAAAAGTGTTGTAAAAAATATTACCCCGAAATAAATCATACCGTAAATCATCACCAAACTAAACAGAGTATATAAACCGGGTGAGAAAGAAATCAATAATTGACGTATTGAATTTGTTTCGCTCAGCATACCGAAATTAAAACCGAAAAGAACAGATAGAATTGTAGAGATAATTAATAAATAAATTTTTTGTTTCTTAACAATAAATGCAATCCAGGATACACGGAGTGAATTTATGCATATAAGAACTATAGTAACTACAAAAAATGCATCATGAGGATAATCAAAATCACTATCTATTTTTAATAATAGGTTTGAGAAAAAAGAGAGAGAAATAAATACCAGCATTGTATTGAAATATGTCTGTGGATCTTTCTTTTGTCTTAGAAAAAAAAGTTCTCTAAAAGTAGAAAAGATGTACACAGATGCACCAAGAAAAACAAAAATCAATGCAATGGAAAAAAGGGAGTTAAAAAGATTAAGATTACTATCTGTTAAAGATAAATCACCCAGCAAAGACATCGAAATTGAAATAACAAAAAAAACTAAAGCAGCTAATATTCCGGCATTAAGTACAAGTGTTAATGGAGAATCTGTTTTTGCACTTAAAAAAGGATGGATATATTTATATAAAAAAAAGATTGTTACAAATACTAATATTTCATTTATAAAAGATAAAATAAGTGTGTTGTGTAGTGGGAACACTATATTATATAAGAATAATAAAATTGAAGTTAGAATAGCATTCTCTAATCCCTTTGTACGAGTATTATTTTGAATATTATTTATCACGATAAATTTTTGAAATAAATTTTATTTTTTAATTACAGAATCTGTTGCGGTAGATTTGGTTGTTGATTTTGTACGAATTTTATTCCAATCGGAGTTCAATTTCATAGACTTTTTAATAGAATCTTCTAAAGCACGTCCAAAAGAATCCATCTTAGCACCAAATTTATCCCAATCTTTGATATTCTGTTTAGATACCATATCCAATGCTTTTTTAGCAATATCTGTAGGATTTGAATAATTAAACTGAAATTCAATCGGCTTTTTGGGAATTGGAGGAATCTTTGGAATGTTTTGCTTTTTCTCATTAATAACATTTTTACTTGAGCTAACAGTTAAACTTTTTAGCTTTTCAGTAACTTTATCAAGTTTAATTCTTAAACTATCATTTGATAAACCTACGGAAACATTTGGTATAGATGGTATAACAGCATAATAGAAATTTGTATCCAATGCCATCGTTATAACTTTTTGAGCAATTTTCATATTTTTTTCTATATCGATATCCGTATCAATGTCTAAATTGACTTCCTCAATTTCTTTCATAGTGAGAGCTTTTTCAAACATTTTTTCATCTAATTTTTTCCAATATTCTTCATTATGAATCTTTCCCAAAGATTTGAAAACAGTGTCAGGTGTAAAAAAAATGTACTCGTTCTGAGGAAATTCTTTAGTAGAATTTGCAAATGCCACAAGTTGATTTTCTTCTAAATTAGAAAATAGTGTAGGAAAAATTTCAGATGCTTTTTGAGCGTTAACTTCATTTGCAAAATTTAACAAATCTGCTAAAACTGCTTTTTGCAGATCACTGATTTTGGGATTAACTGCAATAGTATTTTTTTCATTAGTAAAAACAGATAAATTCAATTCCTTCTTATAACTATTGAGAATAGAATCTGCCTTTAATTTCTGTGAAGGTGTTAATTCCATAAAATCAATAAATCTGCTATAATTATCTGTATTAGTATTTAGCTCAACCGGTTTTATTTCGTATACTTGATTCCCATTCTCCTGATTTGATATTATTAATACTTTTTTATTTTCTTTATCAATGGGAATGCTCTGATAGAGTGCAAAATTAAATACATCCTCATTGGAAATTTCTGTTCGAGTTAGAAGTGGTTTTAGATTCTGTGCATAAAATGAAATTAGATTGTCCTTCCCTTTTTCAATTAAACTGTTGATATTTTTTTTATTCATCCTAAAAAAAATCATTAGTACAATTGTTAGAAGAACAAAGGCAGATACTGGTGCGTACCGTTTGAGAAATAATTTTATTTTTTTTGTATCGAGGTCATGCATTTTAAGATCTTAATTCTTTTTGATATGGCTCTAAAATAAATTTCAAATTTTCACGTGCTCTAAATATTCTCGATTTAATTGTACCAACTTCTGTATTTAAACTATCGGCTATTTCTTTATAACTTAGACCATCTATATCCCTCATAACTAAAGGTACTCTTAATTTTTCAGGTAATTTATCAATAGCATTACGAACAAGATTTGGGATATCAATATTTTCGGAAAATGGTCCGGTCGGGTATTCCCTATCGGAGTCACCAATCGGAACAAAAATACTTCTTACTTTCTTTTTCCTTAAATAATCCCGGCATTTATTCACTGTAATTCTATAAAGCCAAGTTGTGAATTTAGATTCGAACCGGAATTCACTTAATTTATGATATACACTTATAAAGACATCCTGGGAAATATCATCAACATATTCGGCATCTCCTAAAGTTATGAACACAAGATTTCTTACCTTTTCTTTATGCTTTATCACGAGGGTTCTGAATGTTGAACCATCTCCATTAATAAATTGCCTTATTAAAGAAAAGTCCTCATCTTTTTCTCCATTAACTTCTTGATGTTCTGAATTTCCCTGATCTTTACTTAAATCCATAGTTTTAGACGATGTTTAAAGATTTATGTTCCGGTTGAAAAATTAATAACAATTTATTAAGAATGATAATAAAACTTTATTTTTACAGTAGGATTCAATAATTTGTTTACCAATATAAATATTTGTTAATGACTATATCCAATTTCCTTTTTAGCAATTAATATTTAGAATTTGATAATAAAATAAGCGATAATTAATTTTTCAGAAAAATCTGAGGAGAATTTATGAAGATCAAAACAAGTGAGCAATACGGGGCAGTAGTTATTGAAATTAAAGGTAATGTTATGGGTGGTCCGGAAGCTCAAGAATTCAGTACACTATTACACAAACTTCTTGATGAAGGTAAAAAAAATATAGTTGTAGATTTAGCAGACTGTAAATTTATGAATAGCTCGGGTCTGGGTATGTTAATAAGCGGATACACAACAATAAAAAATGGCGGCGGCTCATTAAAACTTGCAAACGCAACAGAAAAAATTGAAAGCCTACTTGTAATTACTAAACTTATTACAATTTTTGAACATTATAATTCAGTTGATGAAGCTGTAAAAAGCTTTAAATAAATTATAAAAGCTCCGTAATACCGGAGCTTTTTATACCCACCATATATTATCGGAGCTTATTGAATATGAGTGTTACAATTATTGTCGGCAGCCAGTGGGGCGATGAAGGCAAAGGAAAAATTGTTGATATTTTAAGTGAGCGCTATGATATTGTTGTTAGATATCAAGGCGGTGCAAATGCTGGGCACACTGTTCAAATAGGCGAAAAACAATATATTCTACACCTTATACCATCTGGTATTTTAAGAGAAAATACTGTTTGCGTAATCGGGAATGGTGTTGTAATTGATCCGAATGCCCTTCTTGATGAAATTAATATTCTTGAAAATCTCGGTATTAATATTAAAGGCAGATTATTCATCAGCCAAAATGCACACCTCATTATGCCTTATCATAAATTGTTGGATACAATTAGCGAAAGCGGTGCAAATAAAATTGGCACTACCGGACGCGGTATTGGTCCGTGTTATATTGATAAATATGCACGAAAGGGAATAAAAATAGTTGATTTGTTAGATAGAGCTATACTTGAAGAAAAAATTAAAATTAATATTGAAGAAAAAAATAATCTCCTTAGAAAAGTTTATAACCATGATGAGATTAATCTAGAAGAAATTATCAAAGAATATATTGAGTTCGACAAAATAATTGACCAATATATAACAGACGTACCTCTTTATTTGAATAATGCTATAAATGAAGGAAAATCAATTCTACTTGAAGGTGCACAAGGTACATTGTTGGATGTAGATCATGGTACTTATCCATTTGTTACATCATCAAATCCTACATCCGGAGGCGCATGCACCGGCACCGGTATTCCTCCAACAAAAATAGATTCTGTAATCGGCATTGTTAAAGCATACACAACACGTGTTGGATTAGGACCATTCCCAACAGAACTATCTGATGATATCGGAAGTAAACTTCGCGAAGTTGGTGCTGAATTTGGTGCAACAACCGGCAGACCACGTAGATGCGGCTGGTATGATGCCTTTATGCTTAACTATTCTAGAATGATTAATGGTATTGAAAGAGCTGCGATAACTAAACTTGATGTTTTAAGTAATCTTGATGAAATAAAAGTTTGTGTTGCATATGAACTTAATGGTAAAAAATTAAAATCCTATCCAACCGATGTTAACCAGATGATGCTGGTAGAACCTGTTTATGAAACTTTACCAAGCTGGAAATCGGATATTTCAAAAGTTAAATTTTATGATGACTTACCATCAGAAGCAAAAGACTATCTTAGTTTTATTTCTCAGCAAAGCGGATTTGAAATTTGTTTTATAAGTGTTGGACCTCAACGCCAGCAAACTATAGAACTTTAAATTACGTTATTAAAATACTTCTAAGTTTTAATTTAGAACTTAATTGATGATCCAATGAAGTACTCCGGAAGCAAATCAGCACTAAATTTGAAACTTGCTCTTTTGGCAATTGGTGCTGTGATAGCATTAGGTACACTTTTTTATACACAAAACTTAGTAAGTAAATTACAAGATCGTGAAAGAGAAATTGTTGAGCTTTATGCTAACAGCTATGAGTTTTTAACAAATTCTGATGATGTAAATTCTGACTTCACATTCATTTTTGAGAATATAATCCTTCGTATCGATTTCCCAATAATAGTAACCGATTCCAATGATATAATCCTTCCGGCAGAATCAGGCGGCGGATATAAAAATATTTATTTCGATAAAAATATTTCTCAATCAGAAAAAGAGAATAAACTGCAAAAGAAATTATCAGAACTGAAAAACCTACATCCTTCAATAAATGTAAAAGCACCTGATGGTAAAATTCTTCAGAAGATTTATTATGGTGATTCTGATGTTATTAATCAATTAAAATATTATCCATATCTGCAAATATTATTTGCAATATTATTTATTCTAATTGCCTATTCAAGTTTTAATTATATAAGAAAGAATGAACAGAGTAATATTTGGGTTGGAATGTCCAAAGAAACAGCTCATCAGCTTGGAACACCTATTTCAAGTTTAATGGGCTGGACTGAGATATTATCCATGAACTATAACAATCCTGATAAAGATTTAGATACAACCGAAGAGATTAAGAATGATTTAGCCCGTTTAAATAAAATTAC
>CAYXKL010000014.1:0-39414 GCA_964464825.1 uncultured Melioribacter sp.
CAATGATATTATATCTATCGATGAAAATTATTTAGTCAATTATAGTTTCAATTCTATTAAAAAAATTAATCAATACGAAAAAAAATGTTTTAATACTGCAGATATTAACATAGTTTTAAATTCTAATCTAAAAGATTATTTATTATCTACGAAATATCCATCGCAAAAAATTGTTAATATTGAACTTTGCTATGATGAAAATGACTGTTCATTCGAATCATTACAAAAAATTAATTTAAATAATCCACGGAAAGTAAATATTGGCTTTCTTGGAAATTTTAATAAACCACCCAAAGTACCAGGTTTTGAAGTTTTGTCAGCTTTTGAAAAATGTTCAAATGAAATTGATTTAGCAATACATATTATTGGAGATGAATCTAAGGAAACAAAATTACTCCTTAATGAACATTCTAAAAATATATTAAGATTATATCCATATATGGCTTTGAATGAAAGTCTTATATTGCTAAATAATTGTGATTATTTATTATTAACACTTTCTAATATTTTTGTTTCAAATTTTATTTTACATTCAAAATTGCCCATATATTTATTTTTAAAAAAACCTATATTAGCATTTGTTCCTAAAGATTCATACACAGCTCAAGTAATCAAAAAATCTGACTCTGGTTTCGTTTTAGGAAATTACTCTTTATGGTCTCAGGAATTAATACAAATATTAAAATCCAACAACTTATCATTAACTTTTAATACTGAAATTATTAATGATTATAATTGGGTTAATATAAAAGAAAAGTGGAGGTCAATTCTTTAATTTTCTATAGATATAAATATCATCTTTATTATTATTTTTAATAAAAAATTTTAATGAAAAGAACTAATAAAAGCATTTGTTTTTTATTACCAGGATGGGTTACAAAACAAACTGGAGGTGCTGAACTGCAGTCTTATCTGCTCACAGAAGAACTTATTAAAAGGGGATGGAGTGTTGAAGTTGTAACAAGAAATGATAAGATAACACAGTTTATGTACTTAAATGATAAAATAAAATATCATTATTACAAAGAATCTAAAAGTTACCTATTAAATTACTTTATAGTATTATTCACAATATTTCATACTCACTCCTTTTTTTATTATGTCAGGACAGATGCTCGTATTCTTATAGGTGCTTTGACATTATATTCTTACCTCTTTAAAAGAAAACTTATTTATGCTATTGCTGGTGATGATGAATTGTTGCATAATTCCTATTACCAATATCAAAGATCAAAGAATAAATCATTTATAAGATATATAAAACTCATTGATGCATGGTTGATTGATCTAATACTAAAATTTAAAAAAAATAAAATTGATTTGATTATAACACAAACTGAATTTCAACAAAAAGAATTATTGAAAAATAAAGGTCTTGCCTCAGTAGTTATCCGGAATTCTTTTAACGATATTACTATTTTAAGAGCAAAACCAGCAATAAAAAAAAATATTGTATTGTGGGTTGGAAATATGCGTCCTGTTAAAAAACCTGAAATCTTTATTGAAATTGCGAAATCTTTCTCGGGGAAAAAATGGGAATTTGTAATGATTGGTGAATCTTCGGGATATGAATTACTGTTAGAATACAACAATAATTATGTTAATCATATCGGTCAATTAAGTTATGAAGACACAAACAAATGCTTCCAATCAGCTAAAATATTAATTAATACTAGTTCTAATGAAGGATTCCCAAATACATTTATACAAGCTTGGCTGAATAAGGTATTAGTAATAAGTTATCATGTAAATCCTGATAATTTATTAGATAACAATCAACTTGGTTTTTGTGCTTCGTCTGATTTCACTAAATGTACAGCTATTCTTAATAAAGCAATGAATAATTACAGCGAATTCCAATTAATGATAGACAATGCTGCTTTGTTTGCCGAAAATAATTTTAATCTCAAAAAAAACACAGATCTCTTTGAAAGAGAAATTAATGCCTTATCTAAAAAATAGATCAATTAATTATCCTAAATATTTTTATACTTTTCTCCTAATAGGACTGGGTGGTATCCCTTTTTTCACTAATGGTTATTTTTGGAATTTAATAATTTTTATTTTTTCTGCTATTAGCTTTTTCAGTAAAGGTTTCACAATAGATAAAAAGATTTATCAATATTTTCTATTTTTATCTTTGGTTATTGTTGCACAATCTCTTGTTTTTAGTTTTATTTCAATTACTACAACTATTGGAATATTCGTTACATTTCTAAATGCTTATTTTTTAATCATTCTAATAGGGCAAAATTTCTTTAAGTATTTTGTTGATATTACATATTACCTAATTCTTATTAGTTTCATTTTTTTTATACCTTCATTAATCTTTCCAAATTTCGAAAAATTTTTATTAGATCATATTTCTCCATATTTTCAGCAAGAATCTAGCAGACGCGGTTATAGTTATAATCCTAATTTTATTATATACACACTCAATACTGGCATAACAAAATCGTATTCTGACTATAGCATGGATATTCTTGGTGGTCGCAATCCGGCTGCTTTTCATGAGGCTGGTGGATTAGGAATTTATGCTGTATTAGCATTCTTTATGAATTTTATTATTACAAAAAATATTTGGAATAAAAAAAGTATTGTTATTGCACTAGGAATATTAAGTACATTTTCCACTGCTTCCTATATTGCATTCTTTATAATGTTAATATCTGTCAATATTATTAACAGAAAAAAAAATATAAAATATGCTTTATTACCTTTTTTTCTAGTTGCATTCTGGTTTTCCTTTAATACAATTGATTTTTTAGGAAGAAAAATAGACGAAAATCTTCAACAGAGTTTAAATGTTGGTTATTATTATTATGGTTCTAAAAGTAGATTTACTAGTTTTTTATTTGATGTCTATGATCTTCAAAAATATCCTCTAACTGGAAAGGGTGTTAATGAGCAAACCAGATTCGAAGATTACAGAGGATTTAATCGTGATACACACAGAAACAATGGTATCTCTGATTTTGCTGTAAAATTTGGTATACCATTTTTTATATTCTATTTTTTCAATATATACTCAACATTCAGAAAAGTTAACGATATCTATAAAATAAATTCTAAATCGTTTCCTTTATTAGCCCTTTCAATAGTAATATTACTGGGTTTTTCTCAAGTAATATTTATGAGTGTAACATTTATTGCTCTCTCATTCTTTCACATTATATTAAAGAATAATGAAAATAGTGTGGCTCTGCCCCTTCCCGATTAATAGTATTACAAATATTAATAATTTTATTAAAACTAAACTTCCCCAAAGCCATCCATCATCATGGATCGTTAACTTAGCTGATGAAATAAAAAAAAATGAGAGTACTGAACTTAATATTGTAACTGTATCTTCAAGAATAAATGAAATAATTGAAATAAAATCCGACCATAATTATTATATAATCCCTAACGGATTAACATTTATTAAAAAAGGGTATCCTTCTTTTTTACCGGTAGATAGACTTTTTGGTTATAGATCTCTTTTTTATAAAATTCAAAAAATAATATTTAAAATTAAGCCTGACCTGATTCATGCCCACGGTACAGAAGGTCCTTATGGGCTTACTGCTGTTAAATTCAAAAATAAACATTTGATTTCTATACAAGGAATTGTGAATTATCTAAAAATTTATGAACATGGTATAACCAGCACAATTCAATCAAAATTAGAAATTAAAACAATTCAATCCGCATTAAATTTTGGCTGTAGGACAGATTGGGATAAAAAATTTGTACACGATCTTAATCCTAATGCACGGATTTTTCATATGCCTGAAGCAATTAATTATAATTTCATAAATAGTAGTTGGAACGGTATACAATCTAATAATATTCTCATAGTGGGTTCTATTTGTAAAAGAAAGGGTACTGAGTTCCTAATACAATGTATTCCTTCAATAACTAAACATTTCCCTAAGGCAAAATTCATTTTTGTCGGAAGCGGTAATAATAATTATATCATGAAAATGAAAAAATTATCTAAAAAATTATCAATTGAAAATTCTGTTAACTGGTTAGGCGTAAAGGATTCTTCCAATATCGCAAAGTTACTTAGTAATGCAAGACTTTATATTCTTCCTACTTATATAGATAATAGTCCAAACTCTCTTTTAGAAGCTATGGGAGTTGGTACACCTTCTATTGCTGCTAGAGTAGGAGGTATTCCCTCAATGGTTAAAGATGAAACTTTAATTAGATTATTTGATATGGATAACAAAGATGAATTTATTAGTAAAGTACTGGACCTATTATCAGATAATGATCTCTCTATTAATATTAGTAACAGATCAAAACAATTTGTTCAAAAAAATAATAATCCTGAATTAGTTGCAAAAATAACCTTAGATGTTTATAATCAAATATTAACCGCATAAATACATTTGGAGGTGTAATGATTGTCCTTGGGGTCCACATTGGTCATGATAGTAGTGCAGCACTAGTAATTGATGGGAAAGTTGTTGCTGATGTTGCCGAAGAAAGATTTAAAAGAATAAAACATTATAATGGTTTGCCTCTTAAATCTATAGATTATTGTCTTAGTTCACAAAATTTAAAAATTGATGATGTCGATATTATTGCAGTTCCTGGTCTTGCTTTAATTTCAGATTTTAATTTTTTATTTGAATTAGGTTTACCCGTCAATCCGGATTCCAAAATCCGTAACTTACTTGAAATTGCTCCTGTTGTACCTAGAAAAACTTTGAAGAAACCGCCATTGTATATGAAGTCATTCAAAAAAATTGACAGAACAAAAATTATAAATGTAGAACATCATTTAGCACACGCTGCTTCAGCATATTATACCAGTGGCTTAAAAGAAAAACAATTGATTGTTACGATGGATGGTGCCGGAGACAAGGTATCAACATGCATTTGGAAAGGTGAAGATGGAAAAATTGTTCCACTTAAAAAATTTGATACTAAAGGTTCGCTCGGATGGTTTTATAGTAACGTTACAGAAGCTCTTGGTTGGTGGCATGGTGATGGTGAAGGTAAAACAATGGGTTTAGCTCCATATGGTACAACAGAAAAGACTAAAGGTATTTTGGATAGATTCTATCCAAAATTTAGTGCTGGTGATTTGATTGAACCACATGATTATGGTAGAGCTTTTATTTGGAATGAAGGTGGGCAGACTGAATGGCATTTTGACGATGCTTTTGAAATTAAAAAATTGGTTGATAAATACGGTGCCGAGGATATTGCTGCTGAAGCTCAAAGGATTTTAGAAGAACAGACATTCCAAATAGTTTTTCCATGGCTGGAAAGGGAAAAAACTCAAAATCTTAGCTGTGCTGGCGGTGTTTTTTTAAATGTCAAATTGAATCAAAGAATTTGGGAAACCGGTAAAATAAAATCACATAATATTTTCCCTAATGCTGGTGATTCAGGTTTGGCAGTGGGTGCTGCACTATATGCATATTACGATTCAAATCCAAATACTGAGATTTATCACCTTGATCATTTATATTTAGGTCCGGAATACAATGACAAAGAAATCGAAGATGTGCTCAAACTGAGATATTTAAAGTATCGTGTAATTGATAATCCCAGTAAATATGCAGCACAAAAACTTGCAGAAGATAAAATCGTTGCTTGGTTTCAAGGTAGAATGGAAAGCGGTCCCAGAGCATTAGGTAATAGATCAATTTTAATGAGTGCTAACAAAGCTGAAAACAAAGATACGATTAATGCTCGTGTAAAATTTAGGGAGGCATTTAGACCATTTTGCCCTTCTATTTTGTGGGAAAAGAAAGAAGATTATCTTATGAATTGTAGAGATGAATTTTTTATGATTACATCTTTTACATGTAAACCTGAAAAAAGATCAAATGTACCGGCTGTCGTTCATGCTGACCACACTTTAAGACCACAAACTATTAAAAAAGAACAAAATGAAAAGTTTTGGAATCTAATAAATGAATTTGGTGAAATTACAGGAGAATATTTAATTCTAAATACTTCTATGAATATTATGGGTGAACCGGTCATTAATCATCCGCGGGAAGCTATCAGATGTTTCTATGATAATGGACTGGATGTTCTGATTATGAATAACTTTGTGTTAGAAAAAGAACAGTTATGAAATTTTCGATTGTAACCATTTCTTATAACCAAGATAAATATCTTGAAAGAACTATAAAATCAATTATTAATCAACAGAGTATTGAACTTGAATATATTGTTGTTGATCCTGGTTCTACCGATGGCAGTAGAGATATAATAAATAAATATAAAGATAGGATTACAAAAATTATTTTTGAAAATGATAAAGGACCGGCGGATGGACTGAACAAAGGATTTAGTTATGCAACCGGTGATATTTATGGCTTCATAAATTCAGATGATATGCTGATTGATAATAGTCTTAAAGTTGTTAAGGATTTCTTTAACTCAAACCCACAAGTTGATATTATTCTTGGAAATGGTTTTATCATTGATGACAATGATCGTATCCTAAAGAAAGTATATACTGATCAGTTTTCATTAAACAAATATGCATACTCTGCATTTAATTTTATTCAGCCATCTATGTTTTTTCGATCTACATGTTTTAGGGATGTTGGCGGTTTCAATGTTAATAACAAAACTTGTTGGGATGGTGAATTGTTAATTTCAGCTGCTTTGATAGGTAAAAAAATAAAAAATGTAAATAAAAACTTTTCTATGTTTAGAATTCATAGTGAATCTATTAGTGGTTCTAATAAAAATATTTATATTTATAATGATGATAGAAATCGCATAAAAAATGTAATATTAAGAAATAAAAAATATTATCCTTTCTTATCTTACTTATTCCGCTTAATAAATATAATTGAGACTCCTCAAAAAATATTTTCAAAGTATATTCTCGCTTAATGAACGGACATCCTAAAGTAGTTTTTATTGCTAATATACCGTCTCCTTACCGCGTTGTTTTTTTTAATGAATTATTTAAGCATTTAGGGAATAATTTAACAGTTCTATACTGCTCGAAAAGTGAGCCTGATAGATTATGGGAGATAAATGATCTAAATCATAATCATATTTTTCTTAAAAAATTGTCATTTCCATTTTTATCAAAATATAAGCACTTGAATATTGATGTTATAAAAAGATTAAAAGAGCTGAACCCGGATATTATAATTACTGGGGGATTCTATCCAACGATGCTCCTTGGTATTTTATTTTCTCGTTTAAAAAAAACTAAACACTATATTAATACAGATGGCTGGCAATTAACTGAAAAAAATTATTCACCTATCCATAAATTTGTCAGACATTTAGTCTATAAGTCGACAACTGGATTTTTACCCGTATCAAAGAAAGGGTATGATAATTTTATATCGTATGGCATTGAATCGAAAAGAATTAATATCATACCATATGTTATTGATAATAACAAATTCCAAATAACTAAAAAATCAAATAAAAAATATGACCTCTTATTTGTCGGTCAATTCATTAAAAGAAAAATGCCAGAATTTTTTTTCCAGGTTTGTGAAAAGTTATGTAAAAAAAAATCATTATCTATATTAATGGTTGGTGATGGTCCTCAAAAAAATCAAGTATTAAATTTATTTGAAAATTCAAAATTAAATTTTACTTATCTCGGTTTTGTACAGCCACTTGATTTGCCAAATATATATGCAAGTTCTAAAATATTTCTATTTCCAACTCTGCTTGATGGATGGGGGGTTGTAGCTAATGAAGCGTGTGCATCTGGTGTGCCAACCATTATTTCAGAAAATGCTGGCGCTTCGGGTGACTTGATTATTCATGGATTTAATGGTTTTATCCTTCCCTTAGATGTTGACATTTGGTGTAACTATGTTATTAAATTATTAGAAGATGAAAACCTCTATAATATGTTTTCGCAAAATTGCTTAAAACACATAATGAATTATTCTCCTGAAATTGTGACAAAAAAATTCTTACAATTACTTTAGTATTAATTTGAAAAAAAAAATATTACTAATATTAAAAATCCCCCCCCCAATGACTGGTGCAACATTAATGAACCAGTATGTAAGAGGGAGTACTTTATTAAACAAAGAATTTACAATTGATTCAATTGAAATTAGTTATAATGAAAATGTTCATGAACTTGGTAAATTAAATACTAGTAAACTTCTACTTTTTATTAAATATATTTTGAGCATTTTATATAAACTGATTACTTTTAAACCAGTCTTGGTCTATTTTCAACTTTCTACAACGGGCTCGGCAGTATATAGAGATATTATTCTAGTTTTCTTATGTAAATTATTTAATAAGAGGATTCTATTCCATCTTCATGGTAAAGGTCTTGAATCATTTTGTAATAAAAATAATTTTAATAAAAGGCTCATCACTAAAGTATTCCAAAATGAAAATATAATATGTCTCTCAAAATTGGTACAGCATGATATTGAAAAATGCTATTTTAATAATCCCTACATAGTAAGCAATGGTCTAAAGATAATTGATGATCATTTCATAAAACCTAAACACTATATTAATCAGCATCCAATTCTTTTATATTATTCAAATTTTAGCAAGAGTAAAGGGTTGACCGTATTTATCAATTCATTGCATTTGCTAAAAAGTGAAAATGTTAAATATCAGGCTTTTATAGTCGGTAGAGAAAGCGATCTTTCTTTAAAAGATGTAGAAGAAATGATAATAGTTAATGATCTTAAAAAAGAAGTAAAAATATTTATGGATCCTAAAGGTGTCAATAAGTATGATTTTTTCAATCAAGCTGATATATTTATTTTTCCGTCACAATTTGAAGCCTTTGGTATTGTAGTTCTAGAAGCAATGCAGTTTTCACTACCGGTTATTGCTTCCCACGAAGGTAGTCTTCCCGAAATTATTGATGACGGCATTACTGGTCTTCTATTCGAAAAAGATGATCCTAATATGCTTGCACTAAAAATAAAATTATTAATTTCAGATAATAAATTGATTCGTGATCTTGGTAAGAATGGGCGGCAGAAATTTCTTTCGAAGTATACATATGAAATATTCGAAAAAAATATTTGCCACGTTTTTAATGATGTAATATTTTCTTTGGCTAAATAATATGTGTGGAATATCAGGATATATTTCTCAAAGTAAATTAAATGATAGTATATTTTTAGAGTCACTACATCATAGAGGACCAGATAGTCAGGGTTTACATCACACGGTTGTAGATGGGTTTAATATTCTTCTTGCTCATAACCGCTTAAGTATTATTGATCTTTCAAAAGAAGGTACTCAACCCATGTTCTCTCATGATAAAAAAATATCTTTAATCTACAACGGGGAAATATATAACTATAAACAATTAAGAAGCAGATATCTAATCAATAAAAAATTTCATTCAAATACTGATACTGAAGTATTACTTTCTATCTATCAGTTATTTGGTATCATTTCTGTAAACTATCTGATTGGTGATTTTGCTTATGCAATACTTGATGAAAATGAAAAGAAATTATTTCTGGTGCGTGATAGATTAGGAGTTAAACCTCTATACTATTATTATAAAAACAATAATTTTATTTTCGCTTCAGAAATTAAAACAATCATTAAATCTCTTTCACAAAATAAAATATCAGAAGATGCTCTCCAGAGGTATTTTGTTTTTAAATATGTTCCGGGAGATGATACATTATTTGAAGATATTAAAAGACTGGAACCCGGTTATTATATTGAATTCGATTTACAATCACTTAAATTAAATAAAGTGAGATATTGGGAATTATTAAAGAAAAAAGAATATCAAAAAATTTCTTATTCTGATGCAAAATCTGAATTATTTCGTTTATTAAATGATTCTATTAATATGCAATTAATGGCTGATGTACCGGTTGGTACTTTTTTTTCCGGTGGTTTGGATTCTTCCACTATTGCTTATTTTCTTAAAGATGAAAAAGATTTAACCCATTATACTGCCCAAAAATCATTAAACGATCTTAAAAAGGAAGGTTCTTCATCAGATTATTTTTACGCGAATAAATTAGCCAAAGAGTGGAATCTAAATTTGATTCCAATTAATATTGGATGTGATGAATTGGAATTGATAAAAAAAACTCTCTATTACTCAGATGACCTGATAGCTGATGGTTCTCAAATACCATCATACCTCATTACTGAACAAGCTTCCAAGATTTCCAAAGTTTTATTATCAGGGATGGGAGCTGACGAGCTATTTCTAGGCTATGCCGGTCATCAACTAAGTCTTCTTTCTATGTATCTCGATAATAGTCCTATTATGTTTTCAAAATTTATCACAAATCTTTTTACCAATTTTCATGTTGGTCGTGGTTACTTTAAACCATATAAAAGATTTCTTAAAAAATTGGGTAAGTATTATAACTATGGTAATTTAAGATATGGTATATTGAATATTGTAGGGGATTATGAAAATTCGAAATCAATTTATATTAATAATCCAGAATCTTCTTCAAATTATATAAAAAATTATTTTTCCAATAATGATAATGTTTTTGATTCTATAAATAAATTTGAGTTAGATAATTTTCTTATAAAGAACTTACATTATATGGATAGAATGTGCATGGCTAATTCTGTTGAGGGAAGAGTTCCCTTCCTTGATTATAGAATAGTTGAATTTGCATTTAGTTTACCAAGGTCATACAAATTATCTGGGATAGGTAATTCAAAAAAAATTCTGAAGGATACTATGAAACCATATTTACCCGGCTATATTATTAATAGACGTAAAGCTGGATTTGGTATGCCTCTTAGGAGTATTTTCAGCGATCCAAATAATATTTATAAATTTATTGACCTCGATTTCTTTTCTCAGTATAAAGGATTTTCAGTATTAGCAATCAATAAAATAATTAATAATCATTTAAAGGAAAGTGAAGACAATTCTGTGTTAATTTATTCCTTGTTATCTTTTCAAGAATGGTATGCTGAATTTAATAAATATATAAAGTAAAAATTATTTCATTATGAAAAGTTTGTTGCAGCTAATATTATGGGAAATAGTCAATCCAATCCTATTAAGATTGAATCAAAAAAAGATATATTCTATAAATAATAATGTTAAAGGAATAAATCTGGGATGCGGTATTGATAATCCACCAAATTGGATTGGGATTGATGGTGGAATTACTCATTTAATAATTAAAATTTTTCCAAGGTTTATTGCAAAACTATTATTTAATTCTTTTTCCATGTCTAAATATCACGATTTTTCTGATTATTATAAAAAAATTAAAAAAATAAACTTGATTCATCATGATTTAACTAAAAGTATACCTTTTCCTGATAATACAATAAATAATATTTATTCTTCTCATTTTTTTGAGCATTTGACATATAATCAAAGTGAAATACTCTTAAAAGAATGTTTTAGGGTTTTGAAAAAAGGGGGGATTATTCGAATTGCGGTACCATCTTTAGATCAAGAAGTTCAAGAAATAAAATTAGCTCTTTATGCTTATGAGAATGGGGATTTTCATAAAATTCAAAAGTATGTAACTTCTGAAAGTTCTGGATATAATTCTATATTTAATAATCATCGATTTATGTTTAATTATCAGCTAATTTTTAAACATTTAGAAAAAGTTGGATTTTGTTGTATCTCTAAATTTAATCTTGGCGAGGGAAATATACCTGATGTTAAATTGCTTGATACACGTGAAAGCCTTTTTGTTGAGGCAATGAAAGATGAAGCAACTAATACAAAATCTTAAAGACGGTGAAATGCGGATATTAGAAGTCCCAACACCTTCACTTCCTAAAGCAAATATTTTAGTAAAAAATTACTATTCAGTAATAAGTTCAGGCACTGAAGGTAAAACCGTATCGGATGCACGTAAAGGATACTTAGATAAGGCTCTTTCTCGCCAAAAAGAAGTTAAGATGGTTTTGGATTCGGTAAAAACACTAGGTATCAAAAAAACCTACGATATGGTAATTAATAAACTCGAATCACTCTCACCTCTGGGTTACAGCTCTGCCGGTGAGGTTATTGCAATTGGTGAAGATATTACTGATTTCAAAATAGGAGATTTTGTTGCTTGCGGTGGCAGTACTGCTAATCATGCAGAAATTATCTCAGTCCCTAAAAGCTTATCTGTAAAAGTGCCTAAAGGAATAGACCTTAAATATGCAGCATTCACTACTATTGCTTCTATTGCTTTGCAAGGCATCCGCCAGGCAGATCTTAAACTTGGAGAAAGCTGTGTAATTATTGGACTAGGTTTAATCGGTCACTTAACGTCTCAAATATTAAAGGCTTCTGGTGTAAAAACTATTGGTATTGATATAGATGAATTGCAAATTGATTTAGCAAAAAAAAATAATATCGATTTAGCATTAAATCGAAATGATCAAAAAATTGAAAAAGTTATTTATGAGTTCACAAATGGTTACGGTGCAGATGCGGTTATTATTACAGCTGCATCTTCTTCTTTAGATCCGGTTAATTTAGCCGGTGTACTTTGCCGGAAAAAAGGGAAAGTTATAATTGTTGGCGCAGTACCTACCGGCTTTAATAGGGAAAATTATTATAAGAAAGAATTAGAACTGAAAATGTCCTCTTCCTATGGACCTGGAAGATATGATGCTAATTACGAAGAGAAAGGTATTGATTATCCTATCGGATATGTTCGTTGGACAGAAAACCGTAATATGGAAGCATTTCTAAGTTTACTCGAATCTAAAAGAATTAACTTGGAGCCACTAATTACTCATGTTTTTGAATTTGAAAAAGCTTCTGATGCTTATGATTTAATTTTATCTAAAAAAGAATTATGTGCCGGGATAATTTTGAAATATTCGGATAAAGTTACTTTTACTCAAAATATTGTTGTTAGAGAAAATAAAATATACAACTCTTCTGATGTAAATATTGGATTTATTGGAGCTGGCTCTTTTGCTCAAAATATGATTTTGCCCAATATTCCTAAATGGGCTAATAAAATTACAGTTGTTACTAGTAAAGGTAATACCTCAAGAAGTGTAGCTCAAAAATTTGGTTTTAATAATGCTTCTACTTCCTCTGATGATATATTTAGTGATAAAAATATTAATACTCTTTTTATAACTACCCGGCATAATCTTCACGCTGCAAACGTAATAAAAGGTCTCAGATCAAATAAAAACATTTTTGTTGAAAAACCTTTATGCCTTCATGAATATGAATTAAAAGAAATTATGGAAAATTACTATTCATCAAATAGTAAACTTATGATTGGTTTCAATCGCCGCTTTGCACCTCATATCACCGTATTAAAAGATAAATTAAATGATTTGCTCCCTAAAGCAATCAATTATCGTATTAATGCCGGTTTCATTCCTAAAGATCATTGGACGCAAGATTTAGAAATTGGTGGTGGCAGAATTATTGGGGAAGTATGTCATTTTATAGATCTTATATATTATATAGTTGGAAGTAAAATCAATTCAATTTATGCATCTAATATTGAAACTAATGTTAGTTTACATGATACCCTTATCATACAATTAAAATTTGAAAATGGAAGTATTGCTTCTATTTCTTATTTCTCTAATGGAAGTAAAAAACTCTCAAAAGAGTATCTTGAAGTATTTTCTGGTGGGGAAGTTTATATAATTAATGACTTTAAGAAAATGGAAATATTTTCTAATAGTATTAAAAAAATGAAACTCTTTTCACAAGATAAGGGACATAGAAGAGAAATTGAGTTATTTATTGATTCTATAAAGAATGGAAAACCATCACCAATATTAGCAGAGGATATTTTTCATTCTACTGCTGCAACATTTAAAGTAGTAGAATCACTTCGTACAAATTCAATTAGTAAATTTTAATGTCAACTATAATAAAAGAATCACTTCAAAAACTTTTAACATATATCGAAAAAGAAAACTATCAAGGTTATGATCCTTATGATGCTTTAAAGTCACCATTATTTAATTTCCCTTTTATTAATAAAAATAAGTTCATTAGATTCAGTATTCAGCAATTAGTAAAAAGATCTCCGGTTAACTTGAGACCATTATTAAAAATTCCCAAGGGATATAATCCCGTCACTTTAGGTCTATGCATTCAAGCATATGGTTATCTTATTCAAGTATTCCCGGATAGAAAAAATATATATCTTAAGAAAGCAGAATATCTTATAGATGAACTGGAAAAACTTATCCCATCCGGTTTTAGTGGTGCTTGTTGGGGGTATGATTTCCCTTGGGAAGCTAGGCATGTTGCGGTTCCAGCATTTCAGCCAACAATAGTTGCCACCGGCATTATAACAAACGGTTTATTTGAGTATTATAAAATATCTAAAAATCAAAAAGCTATCGACCTTTGTAAAAGTGCGACTAATTTCGTACTTAAAGATTTAAATAGAATATATCAAAATGAAACATATTGTTTCTCTTATTCTCCTTTTGATAAGCAGACAGTTTTTAATGCTTCGATGAAAGGTGTTCGTTTATTAAGTCAAATTTATTCAATAACCAAAAACGAAGAACTAAAACAAACAGCAACTAATGCTGTTAAATATGTTATTAATAATCAGAACAGTGATGGTTCTTGGTATTACGGCGTAAAAACATATTCCCATTGGATAGACAATTACCATACTGGATATGTCTTAGATTGCTTGGATGATTATATAAAATATACCGGTGACAAATCACTTAGTAAAAATTTAAAAATGGGTTATATGTATTATGTCAATAATTTTTTTGAGGATTCCGGCTTATTAAAATTTTATTTTAATAATCCATATCCTATTGATTGTACAGCTGGTGGTCAATCTTTGTTAACCCTAACCAGATTTGGAAATACAGCTCTGGCAGAAAAAGTAGCAATTTATTTAATTAAAAATATGCAAAGCGAAAACGGTTACTTTTATTTTAGAAAGCACAAACATTATTTACAAAAAACATCATTTATGCGCTGGTCTAATGTGTGGATGTTTGTGGGTATTGCTTCCTATTTATTTAATCAAGAGAAATTATGAAAGTCCACTTTCACTTTGCTCATCCCGCCCATTATCATTTATTTAAGCATACAGTTAGTGAATTAATTAATATGAATCATGATATAACGATATCTTTTAATGAAAAGGATGTCTTGGAAAATCTATTGATAAATGTTGACCGAAAAGTTAAGATTATCAAATTAAATACAATAAAAAAAATCCAGAGTAAAATGGATTTAATTCATCAATTCATAGAAAAAAATTGGGAACTTCTGAAGGTATTAAGAAAAGTAAAGCCCGACTTAATTTTGGGAACATCCATAATTATTTCTATAAACGGGAAACTGTTAGGGATACCAAATATTATTGTGAATGAAGATGATTTTGATGTTATAGATAGAACAGCAAAAATTGGATATCGATTTGCTACTAGGATAATCTGCCCTGATGTTGTAAGAACTGGCAAATGGGATTACAAATGCATAAAATATCCTGGATATCATGAATTGGCATATTTACACCCGGATAATTTCACCCCGAATCGCGATATTGTAAAAAAATATTTAGGTCAATCAGATGGTTATTCTATTATAAGATTTGCAAAACTTATCGCGCATCATGATTCTGGCATTAGAGGTATATCTAATGAACTTGCGATAGAAATTATAAAAGAATTGGAAAAATTTTCTAAAGTGTATATTACTTCAGAAAGAGAATTACCCGCAAGTCTTGATATTTATAGAATTAAAATTAATCCTAATGATATACATCATGTTTTGGCATGTGCTTCTTTATATATTGGCGACAGCCAGACCATGGCAGCAGAATGTGGGGTACTAGGTACGCCTTTTATACGTTTTAATGATTTTGTAGATCGAATAAGTTATTTAGACGAGTTAGAAAAAGTTTATAAACTTGGCTTTGGAATAAAACCAGATCAATTTTTCAAAGTTTTTGAAAAAATAAATGAAATATTTAATACAGATTCTAAAGTTGAATGGCAAAAAAGAAGAAATATAATGTTAAAAGATAAGATTAATCCTGTAATATTATTTTCATGGATAATAAATAATTATCCCCAAAGTGTTATTCGAATTAATTATCAAAAAATGATTGAACAATATTCGTGAATATAAAGTATGCACTTTTTACAAATGATGTAGAAACTACATCAATTTGGTTTAATACACTTCGCAATGAAACAGCTTTAAAAGTACTTCATGATGGAATGCCAATATTACTTGAAATTTATCAAGAATATGAAATTAAATCGACTTTTTTTTTTACCGGCTATATAGCCAAATTGTACCCTGATTTAGTGAAGATGATTATAAATGATGGTCATGAAGTAGCCTCACATGGAAAGTCGCATTTACCAGAAAATGGTTTTGACGTATTGCCATATGAAAAACAGAAACACCATCTTGAATACTCAAAAAAACTACTTGAAGATATTTCTGGTCAAGAAGTAATTTCATTTAGAGCTCCCGCACTGCGAGTTAATCAAGATACTCCTAAAGCTTTGATAGAGACCGGTTTTAAAATTGATAGTTCGGTTGCTTCTCAACGTTTCGATTTTTTTCTTTCATTTGGTGGTTTAAAAAAAATTCAGTGGTTTTTTGCACCGCGACTTCCATATAAAGTTGATATGAATAATATTTTTAAAAAAGGGGAAAGTAACCTCGTTGAAGTCCCGCTTTCAGCTCTCTTTTTCCCTTATGTTGGTACAACCATGAGGATATTCCCTATATTAACTTCCCTCCAGCGTAGAATTATTAATTTGGAATCCAAGATAAATGGAAAGCCAGTTGTTTTTGATATTCATCCAAATGAATTTATTGATGAATCTAATGAAATTAGAGTAATAAATAAACGTTCAAACAATTTAATAAACTTCTTTTTAAAGGATTGGTTGCGATCACATCTTAAAATTAAAAATTTAGGTGTAGCTGCAGTCCCTCTTTACAAAAATGAAATTGAATTCTACAAATCCCGCGGTTATAAATTCACTACCGTTCGCCAATATTGTGAGGAAGCTGGTTTAATATGAATATTTTCATCATAACTATGGATGATCCAATCCAGACAAAATTATTCATTTCCAAAATAATTGAAACAAGAAAAAAAGATATTGTTGGTTTAGCTGTTTCAGAAGGGGATAGGTTATCTATTCAGAAAAACAAATCTGTTTATGAATATATCTTATCGCTTTTTTTAATAATGGGCCTATTTCATTTTTTTCAAAACTCATTTATCACAATAACTCATAAAATCAAAAAGAAACTCCACTCTTTGTTACCTTATTTATTTAGTGATCCTACTGTTAAAGCAATTGCTGATAAGAATGGGATAAAAACCTGGTTAATCAAGACACCAAATGAAAATCAATTTTTAGAAGAATTGAGGAAGTTACATATCGATATTATTCTCAATCAAAGTCAGAATATCTTAAAAAGTGAGCTTCTATCAATTCCCAAAATTGGTGTCATTAATAGACATAATGCATTATTACCAAAAAATAGGGGAAGACTTACCCCTTTTTGGGTTTTGTACAAAGGAGAAAAAGAAAGTGGTGTTTCAATACATTTTGTTACAGAAGAGTTAGATTGTGGTGATATAATTGTTCAGAAAAGATTTTCAATTAAACCTTGTGATAACTTCAATACTTTAGTAAAAAAAAATTATGAATTAGCACCTGTTGCTATGCTTGAAGCACTAGATAGGTTAGAGAAAGGAGAAAAAGATTTTATTAAAAATGATAATTCTTTATCATCCTATAATAGTACTCCTAATCTTAAGGAAGCATGGGAATATAGAAAAGGAAGAATACTAAATTTGTTTAGTTTATTTAATTCAAACTGTTGTTATTAATTGTAAATAATGTAACTTACAAAATCGCTTACTTAATAAATTAGTTTATATTGTATCAATGAAAATAATCTCTGTTGTTGGTGCACGTCCAAATTTCATGAAAATCGCTCCGCTCCAACGTGCATTCAATAAATTCTCAATTCATAATTCTCAATTCTCAATTAAGCATTTAATATGCCACACCGGTCAGCATTATGATGATAATATGAGCAGAGTCTTTTTCGAAGATTTAGAATTACCGAAACCAGATTTTTATTTAGGAATTAGTAATGGAACCCATGCAGAGCAGACAGCCAGAATTATGATCGAATTTGAAAAAGTATTACTAAATGAGAAACCAGATTTAGTAATTGTGGTAGGTGATGTAAATTCAACAATAGCATGTAGCTTGACAGCAGTTAAATTAGGAATTAAAGTAGCTCACGTAGAAGCCGGTCTAAGGAGTTTTGACTGGACCATGCCGGAAGAGATTAATCGTATATTAACAGATAAAATATCAGACTTTCTTTTTGTTACGGAAAAGAGTGGAGTAGAAAATTTAAAAAGGGAGGGGGTTGAAGACTCAAAAATTTTCTTCGTCGGCAATACAATGATAGATAGTCTTATTTACTTCCTACCCAAAATTGAATCAGTTTTTCCTATTATATCAAAACAATTTAAAATTAATAACCAAGAACTAATAACCAAGAACTATATCCTTGTCACTCTCCACCGTCCGTCAAACGTAGACAACCCAGTTCAACTTAGAAAACTTATCCAATTTCTTAATAAAGTCTCCGATTTCAAGACAATTATTTTTCCTATTCATCCTCGCACTCGTCAAAAGATGGAAGCGAACTCATTACTAGTTACTGATAATTCATCACTTATATTTACAGAACCACTTGGCTATTTAAATTTTCTTTCATTAATAAAAAATGCATCGTTTGTTATTACTGATAGTGGTGGAATTCAGGAAGAAACAACTTATTTAGGTGTGCCTTGTGTAACTTTAAGGAATACGACAGAAAGACCGATCACTGTTGAAATAGGTACAAATTATCTTGCCGGTGAGGATTTAGAGTATCCGTTTACAATATGCAAGGAAATTTTGAATGGCGGGGCTAAGAAGGGGGATATACCGGTGTTGTGGGACGGTAAAACAGCAGAACGAATAGTTGATATTTTAACAAAATCATTAACCACGCACTAATCCTGCCCCGTGCAATTTGCGGGGAATAAATAACTGATACTTGTCCGCCTTTGGTGGAACTAATCAACGATTACTGACAACTGATAACTGATAACCCATAACAATACACTAAGAACTCAGAACAAAGAACCTATACATAACCTATAACAATCACTATAGATTATTTAATCTCATATTTTAAACTTTTTCCCTTAACATTAGTATCTAAAAAATAAACTTCCATACTGCTCAACGTTTCAGTTGTTTTGTTAAATGATAATTTTATGAAAGAAATTTGTTTCCCGAATAATTCCTCAAGTTTTTTCACTACTTTTTTAGTAGTTATTTCTTTTGTTTTCATATCATTCTTACTTAGTCTTATTCTATATATCCACTCCGCATTCATAATTATCTTGTTTTCATTTAATATAAGATCGTTTGTAAATACTTCAAGTACCTTTTTTAATTTGAACATTTTTATTTCACCAGCGTACTTTTTACCCCAACTTATAAGTGTTGGTTTAGATACTCCCAATTTATTAATCAGGTTATCATAGGTAACATTATCAGCTCTTAGTTCTATAAAATTGTTTATTTTTTCTTTGCTGTGCATCTTTTAGTCAACAAATAGTTAAGAAATCAGTTACTCAGTAATCTAAAATAGTTAAACTTTAGTAAAATTTATTATATCCAAAAATAATTATTTTTTATCCCTTAAATAGTATTATTACCCGTTTCAAATATAAAAATCCTTTATAATAGCATATTTTATAAGCATTTAAGTCAATTTATAATTTATCATTCAAAATTAATTTTGAGATTCGATCCCCCTTTTGTTTAAAAAATCTCATAATTCATATTTATCTACTTTTATCTGAATTCTTTATTTGTAATTCGTAAATCGTAACTTGTAATTCATAACTAATAACACATAACCAATAACCAAGCACCAATAATTTTCACCTTTAAGTATGCTAATCAAAATCCTATTCGATTTATTTATCTACTTACTCTCTTTTAAAATAGTAGAATACTTTAAAAGAGGTACTTTAGAATTTATCACTCCGGATTCGGCTTGTATTATATTGATATTGCTCTCTGTATTGGTCTCTTCGTTGCTTGTAGGTAAATACAAAGTAAATAATTCAAAAGAATTTTTTAATGCTATAAAACCCAATTTTTATTCATTCGTTCTTTCTATGGGTATTGTCACCGTTTATTTAAATCTCTTGTCAGATTCAACACCTTCCCGTATAATAATTGGTGGATCTATTTTACTTGGATTTTTCATTGAATTATTTCTAAAATTATTGCACTTAAAATCATATGTTAAAAGTGATATCAATCTTAATATTAAAATCTCACCGCTAATATTTCTTTATGAATTATTTCTTTTTACTGCAGTTGTATATTATGCTTATGCAAATTATACAGATATTTCTTTATCAAGGGATATCTATTCCATTTCTCTTCTTTTTGTAATTTGGATTGCTAGCGGATTTTTCACGCATCAATTGATCCCACCGGATAAAAATTTAAATTACTGGTATTTTATCTGGGCGAGAATAAAAGGATACATACTATTAATTGCATTGACTTCTATCATGGTCTATTTTCTTCTACCAGAAGGTTTAACATTGATATACCCGTTTTATATTAGTATTATTTATTCATTCTCTTCGTTTACTGTTAATACTTTGTACTTTATTTTAATCCATCAAGGTAAAACAGACGAAACTGTTACTAAAATTGTTAGAGCAACTGTTCAATTAGATGAACCTCTTTTACAAAGTGATAATAAGTATGTAGATAAATATTCTCTCAATAATCCATTCAATCATTATCTAACAGAACAGCTATCAGAGGTCTACTTAAAAAAATACAAAGATGTTTACATGTTTATTAATGAATCACTTGATCTTTTTTCTTTTGATTTTCGTAAATGTTTTATGATCCGGTCTGCAGATACATTTAACATTGAAGTTCTTCCGGAAAATTATTTAGAACTTTATATGAATCTGCATCAGTTAAATGATATAAGAAGAATCAATCAATATTTGATTTCAGTTAATTCAAAATTGATTAATGGAGGAGTTTTTGTAGGAGCTGTTGAACCAATAAGTCTTCGCAAGAATAGATTTATCCAAAAATATCCTTATTTCATTGCCTCATTCTTTTATTTCTTTGATTTTATCTGGAAGCGGTTTTTTCCTAAAATGCCGTTTCTTAAAGAAATTTATTTTGCTCTTACAAGAGGACAGAATCGGGCAATATCTCTTTCTGAAACTTTGGGCAGATTATTTTATTGTGGATTTGATACATTAAGTATTAAAAAAATCGGTACGCTGGTCTATTTTATTGCAGTTAAGAAAAAAGAACCTTTATCCGATGAATCTCCTTCTTATGGACCGTTTATAAAACTCAAAAGAGTTGGTAAAAATGGAACCATAATTAATGTTTATAAATTTAGAACAATGTATCCCTACTCAGAATATCTCCAAAAATTCATTTATGATAAAGCTAATCTTCAGGAAGGTGGAAAATTTAATAATGATTTCCGTGTAACAAGTTGGGGCAGAGTGCTTAGAAAACTTTGGATTGATGAATGGCCTATGCTGATTAATTACTTCAAAGGTCAGTTAAAGCTGATTGGTGTTCGGCCATTAAGTATTCAATATTTTAATCTATATCCGGAATACTTAAGAAAAAAAAGAATAAAATTTAAACCTGGCTTAGTTCCTCCATTTTACAAAGACCTTCCCAAAACATTTGATGAAATTATTGCATCGGAAGAAAAGTATTTAGATAATTATGAGAAACATCCTTTGTTGACAGATATCAACTACTTTTTCCATGCCGCATACAATATATTAATCAACAGTGCTCGAAGTAAATAATCATTAAGAATTTCTCTTAGAACCGATAACCGATAACTGACAACCGATACATGTCCGCCTTTGGCGGAACCTATTTACTGATCACTAGCGACCAATCCTATCCCGCAAAATAGCATAGTATTAGTTGTAAGATCTTTGGATGACAAAGAAAGCAGTAAAGCAAATAAGAAATACCAGATAAATATTTTATTAATCTCTAGTGAATTCTTGAAAATAATATATAAAATAAATCCTATTAGAATTAAACCTATAATTCCTAATTCCGCAGCTGATTCGATAATAATGTTGTGTGGATAATTAATAGGAATGCCGACTGCATCATTTACAATTTGTTGATTAAAGCCGCCTAACCCGACACCAAATAATGGATTTTGTAGAAACATTTTTAAACCAATTTCCCACATTATAAATCTGGAATTAAGACTAATATCAATGTAATCATCAACTATAAATGAATTGATTAATGATGAGTATCTCTCTGATAATTTGACTGGCATTAAAAAAATAAAAGAGATTAATAAAAATAATATTGTGTTAATTAAAAATAATCTATTCTTATCTGTAACATTTGAAATCAGAATTAATAAAGAAAAAAGGATCAATCCAATTGTTCCGGCTCTGAAACCGCTTACAATTGTGCCTTCTAAACAGATTAGGTAGAATAAAAAGTAAATCTTTTTTTTATTTTGGATAAACAATAACAGTAGTAATAATCCGAATGAACTTATGAATCTTCCGTAAATAACATGACTCCATCTTGTAAATGAAAAACTATAAATCTTTGATTGATCAAAAAGATCAAAAAAATTTATAATCACAACACTTAAGACACATATCACAGAAAAAACTAATACTACATTTTCAAATATTTCACTCTCGTAGTTGTTCACAATAATTATCATACCTATAATCGCCGGGATTAAACCAATTATCAAATTGATAATTTTTAATATGCCAAAACTTGGATTATGAGAATAGGTAAGACTAATTGATGGTATCGCTATTATTAAAAATAAAATTATTAGTAATTTATTTGAGAATATAGTCAATAAATATTTTCCATTATTAATAGTGAATAGATATATTGCTATCAATAATAAAAACGATATAATTCCTTTTAATAAAAATGATTCGATACTATAATTAGATATTGTGGATACTATTACTTGTACCGGGAAAAGAAAGAATATTAAATAGTGCAAAACTTTATGAAGATTAATTTGCTTAAGCTGACTCATAAATATTGTATATCCGCTCTAATTCTTTTGTTAATTATAATTAATTCTAATCTCTTTTCACAATCCACTACCGGAATGAGCGGACTAATTTCTATACCAACAGCCGAAATAAATTCCGATAATACCTTCAATATTGGTACAAGTTTTATTAGTAGGCATATTACTGATTATGCTTATGGGGTGAAAGATATTATCAATGTTTACGCAAATATTTCTTATTTACCTTTTTTAGAATTAGGAATACGGATTACCAGACAGCTGAATTATAGTGGCAATAGTCACGTTATGGATAGAATGTTTAGTTTTAGATTAAAAGTTCTGAATGAATCTGAATACCTACCATCGTTAGCGGTTGGTGCAAATAATCCTTACAGTACTGAAAAAGGTGCAAATCATTTTAATTCATCATACATAGCTGTTACCAAAAATATTTCTTTTAGTAATATTGTTAATAAATTATCGTTTACACTTGGTTATGGATCTGATTTTATCAAAGCAGCTGATTATCAATTTATTGGTATATTTGGTGGCATCAACATAACTCTATTTGAAGAATCACTAAATGTTATATTAGAATATGATGCTGAAAGAATTAATACGGGTACTCGATTAAATTTGTTCAGACAATTAAATCTACTTTTTGGATTAATGGATTTCACATATTTTTCCGGTAGTGTAAACTTTAGTATCACATTATAAATATTTAAGAATTCGAATATGAAAAACTTTGCTATTACTGGATTAGCCGGTTATATCGCTCCCAGACATTTAAAAGCCATTAAAGAAACCGGCAACAATTTAATTGCAGCTATGGATCCTCACGATTCCGTCGGTATACTCGATCAGTATTTCCCTGATACTGCCTTCTTCACCGAGTTCGAAAGGTTCGATCGGCATTTAGAAATGCTTAAAAGGAAAGAAAAGAATTTTAATCTTGATTACCTCTCAATCTGTTCACCAAATAATCTTCACGATGCACATATTCGTTTTGCACTTCGTATTGGTGCAGATGCAATTTGTGAAAAGCCGCTAGTACTTAATCCCTGGAATCTTGATGCATTGGAATTGTTAGAAAAAGAATACGGTAAAAAAGTTTATACAGTCCTTCAACTCCGTGTCCACCCATCATTAATAGCACTTAAAAATTCTATTTCCCGGCAACCGATAACCGATAACAGAAAACTGAAACACCGTGTCACTCTAAAGTACATCACATCTCGAGGATTATGGTACAACTTTTCATGGAAAGGGGATAAGCAGAAATCAGGTGGTATTGCTACAAATATTGGAATCCATTTTTTCGATCTCTTGATTTGGTTGTTTGGTGAAGTTCTAAACTATGAAGTAATCTTAAATCTGGAAAATAAAATGAGCGGGACACTTGAACTCAAGAATGCTGATGTTGAGTGGTTCCTTTCGATTGATAAAAATGATTTACCTAAAGAAGCAATAGATAAAAATCAAAAGACTTTTCGTTCAATCAAAATTGATGATAAAGAAATAGAATTCACTGAAGGATTCACCGATTTGCATACAGTTGTTTATCAAGAAATCTTAAATGGCAAAGGATTTGGGATTCAGGATTCACGCCCTTCTATTGAATTGGTTCACAAACTAAGAAACAATAAACAAAATACTTGATTGAATGGATCTATTTATGAATGAAAAACTTGAATGCATGATTGCATGGATGAATGTAAGTATGATTGTATAATCGAAATCTAAGAGAATATTAAAAATGGGTGATGAATTACTAAATCGTTATAGAAATATTAATCGTGGTTATAGAAAATTGGATGTTTGGATTGATGCTATTGGATTATCTGTATTTGTCAAAAATAAATTAAAGTCTTTAAATACAGTATCATTTAAAACTAAGGCACAGATTAAAGACTCGATACTTTCTTGTCCTTCAAATATTGCAGAAGGTTATAGTAGAAGATCATTAAAAGAAAATATTAACTTTGCCAATATTGCTTTAGCTTCACTTAGTGAGAATTACACTAGATTATTTGCTTTACTGAAATCAAATGATATTGATAGAGAATGGTTCGACGAATATGATAATAAATTATATTCTTTGGTGAATAAATTAATCCAGTTCAATAAATCTATGATTGCAAAACTTGACAAAAATGATTGGCATAATGATTACATATTAAGAGAAACAGTTGAAGAGTACAAAAATGATTGAATACTCATACATACATCATGCTATCATGCATTTCCCCAATGCAACCGTGCATTCTTTCCATGCTTACAAACAGAGGTGTTCATTATGAGTAACAATTATTTTGTGCATGAATCTTCTTACATCGATGATAACGTTGTGATTGGTGAAGGTACAAAGATTTGGCATTTCTCTCATGTTCAATCTGGTGCTAGGATTGGTAAAAATTGTGTACTTGGACAAAATGTAAATGTTGGCAACAATGTTGTAATAGGGAATAATGTTAAAATACAAAACAATGTATCTGTATACGAAGGTGTCACTCTCGAAGATTTTGTTTTCTGCGGTCCATCAATGGTCTTCACAAATATTCTTGATCCGCGCAGTAAATATCCGCAAGTTGGTTCTAAATATTATATCAAAACATTAGTTAAAGAAGGTGCATCACTTGGAGCTAACTGCACTATAGTGTGTGGACATACAATAGGGAAGTTTGCTTTCATCGGTGCTGGTGCTGTTGTAACAAAAGATGTTCCCGATTATGCACTTGTTGTAGGTAACCCAGCAAAAATTGTTGGGTGGATTAGTGAAGCCGGTGAAAAATTAAAATTTAATGATAATGGTATTGCTCTCTGCTCAAGAACTAATAAAAAATATCAATTAGAAAATAATTTAGTTCGAGAGATTTAAATTCCTAACCTATTTATTTAAGTAAAATTAATTTTTTAACATCTCTAAAGTTTTCACTCTCCATTTTATAATAATATACTCCACTCGCAAGATTTTCCAAATTTATAGTAATAACATGTGTACCCGCCGAATAAACTCTATTTGTAATTAACCTAATCTCTTTTCCTAATCCATCGAATAAAGAAATTTTTACATTCGAAATCTTTGGTACTTCAAAACGGAATGTTGTTGAAGGATTAAACGGATTCGGGAAATTTTGATATAATTTATATCCGGTTGGTAATCCTGATTCGAAATCATCAACATCGGTAGAAGTTGTATCTTTTGATTCGGAAAAAGCACAATCAATAATACCTATTGATGTACCGCTATTATCTGTGAAAGCTATTTTATTATTAACAATATATGAATATTGAAAACCCCCTTCTTTTGGAGTGATACCACCGTTTATTTTAACAACATCATCAGATTTATCTGCAGTCCCTTTATCATCTACACCTTGATTATTATCATGTGCCCACGCAACCCATGGAACACCTTGTACATAACCTCCGCCTATTAGATCAACATAGTGACCTCCACCGCCAGTCCAGCTTATTGATAATTCAACATCCTCTCCATCTTTTAATTCTGATATTATCCAATCGATTACTGATAAGGTTGTATCTTTATGAGGAATTGATTTAGCATTACCAACTTTTACAGTATCATTCGATAAATCTGCATAATCATTTCTGGATTTATGCTTCACTTTTAATTTATTCTGTAAGTTATTATCACTTATATATTTTAATTTACCTTTTAACATGTTTTCGTCATTTACACCCTTATGAAGTTGACGCCCGGCTGCAATATCTAATTGCCCAACCAGGGAATTATCTCTAATTCCAGATTTATGATCATGCGGAAATTGCACACCTTGTTCATTCTCAAGCCATTGAAAACTATTAGCAACAGATGTTGGTGCACATTGGTTTGTAGCTTGTTCAATGTTCACATGGTTATGCTGCCATACTAAATCATTTTTTCCGGTTTCACTAAAAGGTAATTTCGTTCTATCTATTGGTGTTGCAATTATTCCAACCGGCTCATCTTTACCTTCAGCATTCATAATAGTTTTACCTATAGTGAAACTGGATGTATTTATTCCAATGAAATCAAATTGAGGATCATTAGTTATCATTAGAAATGCATCTAAATTATTTACTGCTTCATTCGGTTGTGATTGTAGTTCCATTAATGTAAAAATTGTAGATAAACCATTGTATTCAGAAACAACATTTAAAGTTGCATCGAAAATCATATTTTGAATAAACCACCCTAATATTGGTGAATATGCATTTATATATCCGAAGGTTAAATTTGTTAATGATGCTAATTGGTCAAAATTTACTCCCATCAATCCATAGGGAGAATTTTCTTGCTGGAAATTTTCAAACATAAAATCAATTTGAAAGAAATCTACACCTTGCCCCGGTAAAATTTGAAATCCTTGATAATGTGGAATAACTTCAAAATTAAAAATGTTATTGTTATTCTGAGGATTAAGATCGTCAGTAAATTGTATTGATGAATTCAGAGTATATAATCCAGACATATCAGTATGCCACGGTGTTGCATATGTAAATATACTTGAAGTATTCGGGGGTAAACTTGTCCCGGGTATTGTTCCGCTGAAAATTGTTTGATTATCTGAATTTGTAATTGAAAAAGGTATAGACCAATTGCTTGCTGTATTCGGACCTAAGTTTTCTATTTCTATCTGGACAAAAACATCAAAAAATGATTCCACTAATGGTTCTGGAGAAACAATTCTTTTAATCCCTAAATCAGTAAGTAACTGTTCAGTAATGAATGAGTAAGGACCATTATGAGTTGTTCCATATGCGTTTGTCTGTTCTACACCCCACCAGACTTCTGTGTTTGATTCCCATGGTTCTGTTGGTGTAAAAGAATTATAATCAGGTATTGTACTTGTAAATACACCACCACTATTCCAATTCACAGAGGATTGATTAGGCCAGACATGAACAACTGTTTGAGCAATTGGGACATCACCATTATTCCAAGTTAAAGGATCATCAAGTAGAACACCAGTAGCACCATTTGCTGGAGAAATATTTGTAATAGGGTCAGGCGGATCAGTATTTAAAGTAGTAAATGAGAAAGGACCATTTTGTGTTGATCCAGCCGGATTTACTTGTTGTATTCCCCAAGCAATTAATGAACCTTGAGGTAAACTTTCTGAATGAGTAAATCCATTGAATGATGTATTTGTACTAGTTATTGTTGGAGTTGAATTCCAATCAATGGAAGAAGAAGTTGTATTTATAAATACATTAGTCTGTTCAAATGGAGTGGAACCATTTAACCATGAAAACATTGTATTCTGAAATGCGACATCAGTTGCATTATTAATTGGAGAAATGTTAGTTATAGATTGTGGTTCATCATAAACAGTAAAACTCTGAGTAAGTTTATCATTCGATGGATTCACTTCATCTAAATGATTAACAGTTATTTCCACTGAATAATTTCCGCTTCCAGTAGGAATAAATGAGTTGCTAGTTTCCATATTTACAGAAGTAAAAGGATTAATTAAAACACCAGACACAGATGATGAAAATACTGTATTATTACTGGCCTCTTTAATTAGTACCGTAACACTCCACCTATTTGCCGGAGCTGCAAGAACATTTAGATTTGCAATAGTAAATGCTACTTTAAAAGCTTCTCCAGTATATTCAGCTGATGTAGGTCTCGAACAACTAGATGGGGTTAAATCAGTTGAATATACAGTACTTGAAGATAAGAGTAGAGAAATTGCGATTAAATAAAATGTCTTAATCCTCATTTCACCCTCAGTCGTTATTTTTTATTATTAGGTAGGATTTCTTTTTATAAAATAACTTTATTAATATTATATGTCAATCATTTTTATCGAGCGGTTTACATCGAATTTATTCAAGATACAATTCCCATAAGTATTAATTATTATTTATATTGCCACAAAAATAACCACGGTTGCAAATTTGGAAAAAATAAGACTGTTGACTGGTAAATTATTGTTTGTTATTACTCTATTATATGCTGTCTTCGCAATATTCCTTCACCAGGAAGTGTCCAAAATTGCTGTCGGAAGTAGACCGGAGTTAACCGGTTCTTTTATTCCTAGAAATTTTTCAGTGGAAGGTGGTCTGATATTCATTGCAATAATCCTAATAATTCTGATTTTAAAATATGTTAAAGGCGTAAATAAAATTTATAATTTAATTTACATCTACATTTATCTTTTATTCGTTTATCTTTATTTTATATTATACAGTTTACATCCGGTAGAAGTAATACATATTATACATTATTCAATTTTAGTTATTCTATTAGGTTATACTTTTGATAGAAATAAGAAATATTTTTTCTTTTCAGAATTTATAATGATTGGATTTCTCGTCGGACTTTTTGATGAAACAATTCAATATTTTGTATTGGTACCGGGTCAAAAATACCTTGATTTCAATGATGTATATGTTAATACGTTAGGAACAATAGCTGGTGCGCTTCTATATTATGCATTCAAACCTTTTCCTAATCAACAAGTATCATATTTCCGATCATTCAAATCCAAAAAGACTTTCTTTATTTTATCTTTTCTCGTGACATTCTTAATTGCCATGATTGTTAATGGTAATATTAGAGCTGAAATAGACCATTTCATTCAAGTTGGAGCTATTGAAATTGTCGATGGGGAAACTGTTATTTTTTTAGAGAGAAGACCTAATCAATTAGGACACTATCTTAATCATTTTGTCAAAGGTTACTTCTATAATCTGGATCCAATTGAGTGGTCTATTCTTACAACTTTTACATTTCTAATAGTACTTTCCTACGATCCTCGAAGCTTTGCTAGTATAAAATTCTTTCAAATAATTCGTTCACTTGATAAAAATAAAACTGATGTGGTTGAAGGTCTTACAAAATCATAGAATTATAATTGCACTTATTGTTATTTCTTTGTGTGTGATTTTACCTTATATAAATTCATTACATACCTCATTTCAATTAGATGATTACCATACAATTGTTAAGAATAAACAAATTGGAAATTATGAACGGTTTCTTAATCTAAATACTTGGGGCAGATTTTTATATAACCGCCAGATACCTAATCTTACATTTTCATTGAATTATTCATTTGATGGATATAATGTCTTTGGTTATCATCTACTGAATATTCTAATTCATCTATTCAATTCAATATTTATCTTTTATTTAGTCCTTAAATTATTTACTACAAGAATATTATCAGTTAATTATTTACAAAAATATAAATTTCAATTTGCACTCTTTACTGCAATAATCTTTGCAGTTCATCCGATACAATTACAAGCTGTGACGTATATAACACAAAGAATGGTTTCTCTGGCAATATTGTTTTATTTGCTCTCGATTTTCTTTTATCTAAACGCCAGATTATCAAATAATAAGTATAAAATCTTTTATTTAATATTATGTTTTATCAGTTTTATTCTAGGTGTATACTCAAAAGAAATTATATTTTCATTACCTATCGCTTTAATTGCGGTTGAATTTTATTTTATTCGGGATCAAAATAATAAAATCAACAAAAAATATTTATTCACATTAATTGCAATTACTCTAACAACTGCGATACTATTTTTTTCAAAATACGGATTACCAAAACAAGCTGAAGCTCCCGATCATTTAACATATCTATTGACACAAATCTATGTACAATTAATTTACTTAAAACTTTTACTCTTACCGTTAGGACAACATCTATATTATTTAATCCCAATCCAGGGTTCTTTTTGGTCAGTAAATGTCATGGCTGGTTTGTTTGTATTTATAGTTATGTTCTTTATAATATTCAAAGCATTTCGTAATCACAGATTAATTTCATTTGGTATACTGTGGTTCTATATAACACTATCTGTTGAATCAAGTATCTATCCGTTAAAATTTCTTCTATTTGAATATAGATTGTATCCGGCTCTGTTTGGATTCTCATTAATAACAGTCTATTTATTTTTTCTTTTGATAAACAAAATAAAATTATCAACAATTCAGATATGCCTTTCACTGATTGCATTAGTATTTGGTTATTTAACATTTCAACATAATAAAGTATGGAAAGATCCTATAACACTATGGACAAACAATGTAATTGAATCTCCTTATAACAAAGAAGCACATAAAAATTTAGGTATAGAATTGATGTTAAAAGGGAGAATGAGAGAGGCTTTTTATTCATTTACAAAAAGTATTGAATTGGATTCTTCTTATGCTGAACCTTATGCACACAGAGCAGTTATTCTAAGTGAATACCCATCATTTCAAAAAGCATTAAACGATGCAAACAATGCAATTATTCTAGACAGCAGTAAAGCTCTATATTTTAATAATAGAGGATTTTTATACCAAAGTGTTGGTAATTATAATCAAGCAATTATCGATTTTCACAAAGCAATTGAACTTGAACCAACTTATGATAATGCATTCAAGAATTTATCTGTTGCATATTACTTCACAAAAAATTACTCTAAAGCAATGATATATGCAAACAAATCTCTGCAGTTAGATTCAAGTAAAGCTGATTATTTTAATAATAGAGGTAATATTTATTTTGCCCTAAATAATTTTACTAATGCAGAAAAAGATTTTTATAAAGCTTTAAACTTACAACCAAATTATCCTAAAGTACTTAATAATATTGGTGTAGTAAAATTAAAACTTCAAATGATTGATGAAGCGATATATTATTTTACAAAAACTTTAGAAATTGATAATAGATTTATTGACTCATATTACTATCGTGGTTATTGTTCTTTATTGAAAGGGGATAAACAAAATGCTTATTATGATCTTACTAAATGTATAAATCTGCAAAAAAATCATCCGGGTGCTATTGCATTATTAAATCAATATTTTAAGACCAAATAACATTATCTGATGCCGATGTCTTTTATTTCTAACCTAATATTTATATAATTGTAATAACAAGAATTATTTCTTAGAAATAAGATTTCTTATATCTTATTTCTAAAATTTTTGCTTTGAACTTTGAAAATCGACAAAAATAGAAGAATTAATTGGATTAATTTGTCTTTGTTATGGCAAGATTTTTGCCTTTAATTAGCGGCTGTTTGATAAAAGTGCATTCAAATATTAATATTATAAATTATAAATTAAGGTAAAATAATGGAAAGACGTAAAATAACAATTGATGGCAATGAAGCTGCTGCTCATGTAGCTTATAGGGTAAGCGAGGTTATTGCTATCTATCCAATTACTCCATCATCCACTATGGGTGAACTTTCTGATGCCTGGGCTGCCAGAAAGACAAAAAATATTTGGGGTACCGTACCAAATGTTTCAGAAATGCAAAGTGAGGGCGGCGCAGCCGGAGCTGTTCACGGTTCACTGCAAGCTGGTGCTTTAACAACTACTTTTACTGCATCTCAAGGATTGTTTTTAATGATCCCTAACATGTATAAAATTGCTGGAGAATTGACACCAACTGTATTTCATGTCAGTGCACGTTCCATCGCTGCTTCGGCACTTTCTATTTTTGGTGATCATAGTGATGTAATGGCAACACGTCAAACCGGATTTGGATTGATCTGTTCAAATTCTGTTCAAGAGGTAATGGATACAGCATTGATAGCACATGCTGCTTCTCTTGAATCAAGAATTCCTTTTGTTCATTTCTTTGATGGATTTAGAACATCTGCTGAAGTAATGAAAATAGAAGAACTAAGTGATGATGATATCCGTTCTATGATTGATGATAATTTAGTTCACGAATTCCGTAAACGTGCATTAAATCCGGAAAATCCTTTTATACGCGGTACTGCACAAAATCCGGATGTCTATTTTCAAGGAAGAGAAACAGTGAATAAATTTTATAATGCATGTCCAGATATCATTCAAAATACAATGGATAAATTTGCGAAAATATCAGGACGACAATATAAATTGTTTGACTATTATGGTGCACCTGATGCTAAACGTGTTGTTATTATAATGGGCAGCGGTGCTGAAACTGCACAAGAAACAGTCGATTATTTATCTAATCACTTAGAAGAAAAAGTTGGCATTCTTAAAGTTAGATTATACAGACCATGGTCAGCTAAACATTTTATAAATGCTTTACCAAAGACTGTTGAAAAAATTTCCGTTCTCGATAGAACAAAAGAACCCGGTGCACTAGGTGAACCGTTATATCTTGATGTCGTTTCCACAATTTCTGAAGCTATGTCTTCAAAAAATCCTCCATTTACTAATATGCCCAAAATTGTTGGAGGTAGATATGGTTTATCATCAAAAGAATTCACCCCGGCTATGGTTAAAGCAGTTTTAGATAATTTGAAAAATGAAGAACCTAAAAATCATTTTACAATTGGTATAATTGATGATGTAACAAATACAAATTTAGATTGGGATGAAAATTTTATTATTGAAGGTGACGATGTTGTTAGGTGTATGTTCTATGGACTTGGTGCAGATGGTACTGTAGGTGCAAATAAAAATTCGATTAAAATAATTGGCGAAGAGACAGATAATTTTGCTCAGGGATATTTTGTTTATGATTCTAAAAAATCAGGTTCAACTACAGTATCCCACTTAAGATTTGGACCTAAACCAATTCATTCAACTTATCTTGTCCAAACAGCAAAATTTGTTGGCTGTCATACATTCGGATTATTAGAAAAATTTGATGTTCTTGAAAATATTATTGATGGTGGTACTTTTCTTTTAAACTCTCCATTCAGCAAAGATGAAACATGGGATAAATTACCACGAAAAGTTCAACAACAAATAATAAATAAGAAATTAAATTTTTATGTTATTGATGGATATGCAGTTGCAAATAAAACTGGTATGGGCGGACGTGTTAATACAATTATGCAAACATGTTTCTTTGCGATATCCGGGATCTTACCAAAAGATGAAGCAATTGAACAGATTAAAAAATCCATTAAGAAAACTTACGGTTCGAAAGGTGAAGAAATTGTTCGTAAAAATTTCAATGCTGTAGATCAAACCTTAGAAAACTTATTCAAGATTGATTACCCGACTTCTGTTACCAGTACAATTGAACTTCCTTCTATAGTTTCAGACAAAGCACCGGAATATGTTAAAAATGTTCTCGGCAAGATGATGGCTGGTAAAGGTGATTACGTTAAAGTTAGCGAAATGCCAGTCGATGGAACTTTCCCTTCTGCAACTACACAGTGGGAAAAAAGAAATATAGCTTTAGATGTTCCGTCTTGGGATCCGGATATTTGTATTCAATGCGGTAAATGTGCTATGGTTTGTCCGCATGCTTCTATAAGAATTAAATCGTATGATAAAAAATATCTTGAATCTGCACCTCCAACTTTTAAATTTATGGATGCAAAAGGGAAAGAATTTCCGGAAGGATTTGCCTATACAATTCAAGTAGCAGTAGAAGATTGTACCGGGTGTGAATTATGTGTTGAAGTTTGCCCAGCTAAAAATAAAAAAGAGACACGTCTTAAAGCATTGAATATGACTCCGCAAATTCCAATACGTGAACAAGAAAGAGCAAATTGGGATTTCTTCCTCTCACTACCGGAATTAGATCGTAGAAATATTAATACTGGACTTATTAAAAGTCAGCAACTGCAGCAGCCGTTATTCGAATTTTCAGGTGCATGTTCAGGATGCGGTGAAACTCCTTATGTTAAATTAGTTTCTCAATTATTTGGTGATAGAGCTATAATAGCAAATGCTACCGGGTGTTCATCAATCTATGGTGGAAATTTACCCACTACTCCATGGGCAAAAAATCATGAAGGGCGCGGACCGGCTTGGTCTAACTCTTTATTCGAAGATAATGCTGAATTCGGAATGGGCATGCGTCTATCAATTGATAAGCAGAAAGAATTTGCTAATGAATTACTACTAAGACTCCAAGATCAATTAGGTGCTGATTTTGTTAATTCAATTATTAATGCTAATCAAAAAGATGAATCTGGAATTTATGAACAGAGAGAAAGAGTAGCTGAATTGAAAAAGAAATTATCTGGAATTAAATCAAAAGAAGCAGAAAAATTGATTGAAGTTGCAGATTATCTCGTTAAAAAATCAGTTTGGATAATAGGCGGTGATGGTTGGGCTTATGATATTGGATACGGAGGATTAGATCATGTGATTGCATCTGGGAAAAATGTAAACATACTTGTTCTTGATACAGAAGTTTATTCCAACACTGGTGGTCAGATGAGTAAAGCTACTGGACTTGGTGCAGTTGCAAAATTTGCAGCTGCTGGTAAACCTACTCCTAAGAAAGATCTTGCGATGATGGCTATGATTTATGGAAATGCATACGTAGCAAAAGTTGCTATGGGCGCAAATGATATACAAACACTTCGTGCATTTTTAGAAGCTGAAGCATACGATGGTCCTTCATTAATTATTGCTTACAGTCATTGTATTGCGCATGGTATCAATATGGGCAAGGGTATGGAAAATCAAAAAGCTGCTGTTGAATCTGGACATTTTCCTTTGTTAAGATATAATCCTGAAAATATTTTGAAAGGTGAAAATCCATTGAAACTTGATTCAAAAGCTCCTAAGATTAAACTTGAAGATTATATTTATAAAGAAACCCGATACAAAATGCTTACAAAATCTCATCCTGAAGAAGCTAAACATTTATTAGAAAAAGCTCAGGAAGAAGTTATGAAAAAATGGAAATTCTATGAGCAATTAGCTTCTGGAAATTCAATTGAGAAAAAAGAAAATTAAAAAATAAATTTCTAAGCGGATAATCTTATTCAATATTGTCCGCTTTTAGATCATAGGAGGAAAAATGGATTTATCTACAACATACATGGGATTGAAATTAAAGAATCCAATTGTTCCGTCAGCTTCTCCGCTTTCCCAAAATGTTGATACAGCAAAATCGTTAGAAGATGCCGGTGCATCTGCACTTGTTGTTTATTCTTTATTCGAAGAACAAATTAATCATGAATCAGGTGAGTTAGATCATTATTTATCATATCATGCAGAAAGTTATGCCGAAGCTATTAATTATTTTCCGGAACCTGAAGAATTTAAATTAACTCCATATCAATATCTTGATCATATTGCCAATCTAAAAAAATCTTTAAGTATTCCAGTAATTGGAAGTTTAAATGGTGTAAGTACCGGCGGCTGGATAAAATATGCACAGAACATTGAACAAGCTGGTGCTGATGCCCTTGAATTGAACATTTATTATATTCCCGCTAATCCGAATATTACCAGTTCAGAAATTGAAACAATGTATGTGAACGTTTTGAAAGAAGTAAAAAGCAATATTAAAATTCCAGTTGCGGTAAAATTGAGTCCATTTTTCACTTCAATGAGTAATATGGCACACAGATTAGACAATGCCGGCGCTGATGCTCTTGTATTGTTTAACCGTTTTTATCAACCCGATTTTGATCTTGAAAAATTAGAAGTTATACCAAATTTAGTTTTGAGTACTAATTGGGAAATGAGACTCCCTTTAAGATGGATTGCAATTCTTTATGGAAATTTAAAAGCTAATCTTGCTTTAACGAGTGGAGTTCATAATCATTTAGATGTTATAAAAGCTATGATGGCTGGTTCTGATGTTGTTATGCTTGCATCTGAATTATTGTTAAAAGGTCCGGGCAGAATTGCAGAAATATTAAAAGCAATGGAACAATGGATGATTGATAATGAATATGATTCAATTAATTTGATGAAGGGAAGTATGAGTCAAAAATCTGTTGCTGAGCCGGCTGCTTTTGAACGTGCAAACTATATGAAGATGCTTCAAAGTTATAAATTACTTTGGTGAACCACTTTTAAAAAGCCATCATTTTCAGAAGAGACTGATGGCTTTTTTATTAATTTTATTCATCGAAAAATAACTTCTCTAAGTGCAACTTTAACCTACGTTAATTATATTTGCCCACACATTACCTACTCGGAATCTATTCCATCATTAGGATTATACAATGAAAGAAAATTATCACAAATGGTATACTCAATATTTAAGCAGAGATTTTGAGATGCTTGTATTTGGGCATGCCGGTTATCCAATTATTTTATTCCCTACATCAAAAGGAAGGTATTTTGAAAATAAAGATTTTGGGTTGGTTGGTTCTGCATCACAATTGATTGAAGAAGGAAAAATTAAAATATATTGTCCCGATGGAATTGATTCACAAAGCTGGTACAATTATTCCATACACCCATCAGATCGTGTAAAAACACACTTAGCGTATGAACGTGTAATATTAAATGATGTAATTGAGTTTGCTAAATATGAAACCGGATATAAAAATGTTGGTACTGCCGGTTGCAGTTTCGGTGGTTACCATGCATTAAATATTGCTTTCCGTCATCCGGATAAAATTGCATATCTTTTTTCATTAGGCGGCGCTTTTGATATCAAACAATTTATTTATGGCTTTTATGATGATAATTGTTATTTCAATAACCCTCCCGATTATATGAGTAATATGAATGATCCTTGGTATTTAGAGAGAATAAAAAAAATGGGAATTATCCTTGGCACCGGTGATTGGGATATTTGTTTAGATGAAAATAAAAGAATGAGTTCAATACTTTCGCAAAAGGGTATTGCACATTGGCTCGATATACGTCAGGGAACCGGACATGATTGGCAATGGTGGAAAGAGATGTTCCCCAGCTATTTATCAAAAGTTGGTTAATAAAAAATAAAGGATTGTTATGAAAAAAATTGGAATACTATTTGGTCAGGAGAATTCATTTCCACAAGCTTTTGTAGATCGTGTTAATTCAAAAAAAGAAAATGGCATTATAGCAGAATTTGTTAAAGTGAATAAGGTAATTCAAGGAGTACCAACAGATTATGCGGTAATTATTGATAGAATCTCTCAGGATGTACCATTTTACAGAGGGTATCTTAAAAATGCGGCTATTTCTGGGACTGCTGTTGTAAATAATCCATTTTGGTGGAGTGCAGACGAAAAGTTTTTTAATAATGCTTTAGCTACAAAATTATCAGTGCCTGTACCTAAGACTGTGCTGCTCCCGTCAAATCAACATCCTCCAGATACAAATGAAAAATCTTTTCGAAATTTAGATTATCCGTTGGATTGGGAAGGTATTTTCAATTATGTCGGATTCCCGGCATTCTTCAAACCATTTGCCGGTGGAGGGTGGAAAAATGTATATAAACTTGAATCTCGCGAGGAATTCTTCAAAGCATACAATGAAACCGGAACATTAGTTATGATGCTCCAGGAAGCTATTGAATTTGATGAATATTTTAGATGTTACTGTATTGATCAGAAAGATGTTCGTGTAATGCGGTACGATCCTAAACAACCGCATCATTTAAGATATGTAAAAAATCCATTACCTATTGAATCTAACTTATTGAAAAACATAGTAAATAACGTATTAATATTAAATAAAGGATTGGGCTATGATTTCAATACTGTTGAGTTCGCATTAAGGGCTGGAATTCCTTATGCAATTGATTTTTGTAATCCGGCTCCTGATGCTGATATCAATTCAGTTGGTGAAGAGAACTTTGAATGGGTTGTGGAAGCTGCTGCGAATATGGCAATTAGAAAGGCGAAATTATTCAAACCGAATGTAAATAATTTGTCATGGGGTGACTTTATTTCTTCATTTGTAAATAACAAACAATTAATAACTTCTAAATCAAAATAATTAAATGACTGACACTAAATTATTTTCAATAGGAATTGAGGAAGAGTTCCAGATAGTTGATCCTAAAACCAGGGAATTGAAATCTCATATAGAACAAATACTTGGCGAAGGCAAAATAATACTAAAGGAGCAAGTTAAAGCTGAAATGCATCAATCTGTTGTAGAAGTTGGCTCTGAAGTATGTTATAATATTAAGGAAGCAAGAAAAGAGGTAGTTAGGTTAAGAAAATCGCTTGCACAAATTGCAAAGTCACAAGGATTGGAAATTGCAGCAGCTGGTACACATCCGTTTTCAAGATGGGAAGAGCAAAAAATAACTGATCATCCGCGTTACCATGGTGTAGTAGAAGATATGCAGCAAGTAGCCCGTGCTAATTTAATTTTTGGTTTACATGTTCACATTGGGTTAAATGACAGAGAAGAGACAATCCACATTATGAATGCTCTACGATATTTCTTGCCTCATATTTTTGCACTGTCAACAAGTTCCCCATTTTGGAAAGGGAGAAATACCGGATTCAAATCTTATAGGTCAAAAATATTCGATCGTTTCCCAAGAACCGGGATCCCCGATCACTTTAATAGTTGGGGAGAATTTGAATCTTATGTTAATCTGTTAATCAAAACCGGATGTATTGATAATGCAAAAAGAATTTGGTGGGATGCACGACCTCACCCGTTTTATAATACTTTAGAAGTTCGCATTTGTGATATACCGATGCGAGTAGATGAAACAATTGCTATCGCTGCA